>JBAZHM010000026.1:0-12356 GCA_041652355.1 Candidatus Micrarchaeia archaeon
GACTGGCTATCCTACTCTCCGGCATCGCTTATCCTCGGGCCCAACTCCGGCGAGTCCGGCCAAATAGTATTTGCAGGCGAAGAGGCCGCCACAGCTGCGGATAATGTCCAGAACCTGACTATCACCGCCCGCGTACCGGACAGCCGCAAGTCAACTTGCGTGATGGAAAATGAAGGAAAAATTGCCGCCAACATAACCATGTTTGCATCAGTCAATGGCGTGCGTTCCGAACGCAAGATCCCGGTTTTGCTCAGCTTGGACTCCGATGTTGATTGCGCGCCTGAAAACGGCATTGATGTTATTATTCCAATTGACATGCGCGTAGACGTTCCAGCAACCGCGTTTCGCAAGGAAAACAGCGACGGCTCGGTTGCAGTGCAGCTTAAGGGAAACGAAGGCTCGCGCGTGCTCTTTGGGGAAGGGTCGCTTTCAGACAGCAAGACCGCACCCTATGTAAGCGTCCCGTCAGGCTCGGCAATAACCGCCCCGCCTTCGATGGTGCTTATTATCAAGCCACAGGAAGAGTTCAACTTGGTGCTTCCATACGCCACAACCTACTATATACCCGGTAGCGATTATTTTGAAAAACAAAACAAGGTCGACGGCGCAACTGCTTTCGTGCTGAATGGCGATGACATAGTCACTTTCCCAACAGGCTCAATTGTCACCGTGTCTTCAGAGTCCGAATCTGCCCGCACCACTGTTGGAAAGACCGCGTCAGAATCCGAAACCACTTCAGCAACCCAGCCCGGCTATATGGTAAAGGTGCTTGCAAACACCGCAGTCAACTTCAAGCTTTCTGCAACATCATCCGCATGCACCACTTCCGTTTCTATCCCAAAACAGGCTGCGCTTTCGCTTCCCGCGGGCACGCAGATCACCACAAGCCCGTCCGGCACCCAGGAAGCTGCGATGCCTGACTGCACCGCACTTACAATAGAAACCGAGGACTCCACCATAATTACGCTTCCTGCATCCAACAGGATTTTGCTCCCTGACAGCGTGGAAATCACCCGCACAAAGCAGGCGTCGACTGCAAGCATCCCTGCACAGTCATTGATGGACATTTCAGTATGCAATGGCGAAACTGACGACACTTTTGAGGCTTCATTTGGCGCGGACGTGTCTTTTGTGTTTTCCGAAGCAAAAACCGCATCGAAGAATGCGATAAAGTTCGGCTCCTGCCAGCAGATATCAACCTCCAACGGGTACACGCTTCCAAGCGCGTCTGCAATGGAGTTTGAGGAGGATACAGAAATCGTAACAACCGATGGCGGAAACACTGCCGTGAATGTATATGCAGGCAAAAAAGTCACATTCACTTCCTGCGCTTGTTCACAGGCTGGAACGGGAAAAGTCAAGCTCGTGCAGACAATCACTGCAACCGGCGGAAAGGCGCTTTCTGTAAAGCCAGCAAAAATAGCTTTCACACTTACTGATGGCGCGCTTTCTGCATCAGACTCCTCTGTCTGCATATACAACTCCGCGATGCAGCCGCTAAACGTGTCGGTTTCCGACAAGAACATGCCTGCGGGCTATATCAAAGCTGACGAGGACATATCCTTTGGAAACGAGTATTCGCACTCGCGCATAGTTGCATATACAAAAACTGAAACCTGCACCCCTGTTACCATCAAAGTGCACGTGCCTATTGACATGCTTGACTCTTACAACTGCATAAAGGCAGGCACCAAGCGCCAAGAGCTTCCAGGCAAGCTCAAGCTGACCGCAAAGACGCAGTCCGGCATTGACGTGTCTGCAAAGAACCTTCCTGAAATCGACGTAAAGATTACCGTGTTTCCTGGGACGTGCGACGAGCGCAACCTGGGAATTACTGACGAATACCTCAGAGACGTGTTCGTAAACTACGACTCCACGCTTACTGATGTGAAGTTCCTTGATGTGAATAACAAGCCTACTAAGCGCGTGTTTGCGTTCAAGAACTCGGAACACACGCGGCCATTGCTAATCGTCAACAACCGCGACCAGGACGTGAGCATGAGCTTTTCATCCTCGGACGATGGCACAATAACCTGCTCAGGCCTTTTTGGCGCAGCTGTGCCTGCAAGCATTGCCCGTTCAACTTCAAAGGAACTCAAATGCACATCCCATTCAGGCGACGCAAAGGGCAAACCGGCAACGCTGACTTTCACATTCAAAGCAGCAGATTATGCAAAGACCGTCAAGGTCAATACAATTGTTTACGCGCCAGCTTCTGATGCAACTGACCTATATTCCTCCTCGCCGATGGGCGACATTTTGCCACTCACCCGCATTACTACCGCTGAATCTACAAGCACGCCTGTCAAAAGGGGAATATTCAGCAGTGCAGAGCCCGGCACAATGCAACAAGCAACTTCAGCAAGCTTTGCAGAAGACGCTGCTACAGGCTCCTCAACAACCGGCACTGCTGCAACGGGTTCCACCGCCAAAGATACTGCGGCCAAAGATTCATCCTCCACAACAACCGGCACTGCTGCAACGGGTTCCACAACTAAGGATTCCTCAGCAACAGAAGCAACCGCATCTTCCAAGGTCGTTTCCGACTTGGGCAAAGGTGTTGCATCCATGGGCGACTGCACCACCAACTTCTGCACCTACGACCAGGCACAGATTGCATACACTGCCTTTATTGGCAACATAAAGCACGTTGTTGATTTCATTGCAAAGGATGACACTGGCTTTAGGAAGAGGCTGGATGCAGTTTGTGATACAAAATCACGCGGAACAGGCAACGCATTCTCAAAGACCATGGTAATCCAGGCAGTGAACATGCAGTCAAACTTTGCCTTCCTAAACGATGTTGCAGCAAGCTCGTTTGCAACAGTAACCAACAGCCGGGGCGTACCCTCATTTGCCGGCTGTGGAATATACGTAATCACCGCAACTCCCCAAATATGCAACAGCAGGGCGGACGCGTCAAGCGCTTCTAGTTTCCGCGATTCAGTGGAAATTGACATCCAGGTAGAAAAGATTGATTCCTGCCCGGAAACACTTTCCAATGCACTGCTTTGGATGGGTGACAACCTTGAAGTGGTCACTGGAGCGGAAAAGACTGAGGATGCAGCGGAGCTTGTGAACCCGCTTAAGAAAGTGTTTTCAGGAGACTTTTTGGGAGTACTCGGCTCAATACGGCTTGGCGTATACCGAGACCAACCAAATACCGTTGACGAGACGCTAGCTCAAGATTTAGTCTCAAAAGGATATGGCGTTACAAAGGACGAGTCAACTGAAAACGCGTACTGGCGGAGCGCAAACCTCTACTCGGACGGGGCATTCTGCCTTGCTAAGGGTGTTTGGCTTGATGGACTTGGTGCAACCTTGATAGCCTTAGATACCGTTGGCGCGATTTCAGGAGCAACGCTCATGCCCCTTGTAAACAGTTTGTCTGGTTGCGTAAGCGGGACTGCAATAGATACTTGGGGTGCAGGGGCTGACTGGGGGTGCTCCGCAGTATGCCAGTGCCCGATGGCTGCAATAGCAAGCCAGTTCCAAGTAATTCCCGGATTAGGTGGTGTGATGAGTAAACTAAGCGGTGGCGTGTTTACAAAAACCACACGAGCAGCAGTGATTAGTGAAATTAAGTGGCAGTTATTGGCTGAAAGCGGCATTACTGTTGCCGGAGTGGGAATATCTAAAGCAATGGGCAGTTCCGCTTCTCAGGCAGTCAGCGCCGGCGCCCAGACTGCAATAATTTCTTCCGGCGCATTCAGTTCGCTGTTCTCAAACCGCATGTCAATAATTCGTTCGGCGCGAGCAACGGGAGCGAGCCCCTTGGCGGCAGAGACGTTCTATAATACCTTAAAGACAGCGTCCTTAACGTCCAAGATTTATGCAACGAATGATGCGGCTGCAGCTGTACTATTACGTTCAATCACGAATGAGTTGAATGATTTCATTTCTACAGCTACCTCTAAAGTCGATGTATTCGCGGACTTACCTAAGTTTGAAAGTAACTTGAACACGAAAGTGGCTAATGGTGTTCTTTCTGCCGCTGAACGAGATGCCATCGTTGAAGCCATAAACTTGGAGAAAGTAAAAGCGGGACCTGGCGCAACGTGTCTCTTGGATGCTGCAGACATTGCCTCCGGGAAACTTCCGTTTACTGTAGTTGGAGAATTTGCTTAATAATAAAAAATATGTTACTGCGTTCACTGGAATTAGCGGTAATGTTGATTCGGTAACCATAGGCAGCCTGGAAAAAGCGGTTGCAGCTGGCGAATTTAGTTCACAGAGCGAAAAAAATGCAGTCATTGCGTTAATAGATGAAGTAAAGCGCGCGAAAGGTACATCTGCCGTCGATTATGCGTTCCATCTTGCAGGCAACAACAACCCGATTCACCTACCCTCCGATTTTGCAGGTACAAGTAAAACCCTAACCAAATACAGTTCCGCCGCAGAAATAAAGGCCATTTTAATTTCAGCGTCAAAAATCACTGATGAGCAGGTGATAATCAAAGCCCTCAAGACGGGATATGCTGCGCAGATTGCCGCGGACATAACTACGAGCACATCTAGCGGTAATGGAAAAACGGTTATGGATGTGCTCAAAAACCACGTATTACCAACAGAACCCCTATTGGCCCCTCTAACAAACGGTAAGCCTACTAAGGAAGAGGTGTTGGCGCTATTCGAATTGTTGGAAGGCACTGGAAAAGGTGGAAAGGGCTTGCCGATGGAAGATATTTTGAGAAAGGTATACTCTAAGGATGCATTGCTTGCGGAACCTTTCTCAAAGACTATAAATAAGATTCCCGGAATTAGCTCGCTCGTAAAAACTGCCCAAAAAGAATCGGAACTACTTGATAGCGTACGCAATTTGCGAAACGCCCCGAAAACAAGCAAGCTGGCTCTCGGAACCACGGTTCTTGCCACGGTCGCCCTTTTCGCATCAGTAGACTGCAATTTCCGACCTGCAGAGTCACTTGCAAACCCCGGCGTGGCTAATCACATCATGCTTTACTCCTACGGCGACGCCTACGGCGACGAGCCCTCGTCCTATCGCGCTTGCTTTAATGACAAGCAGCTTGACTTGGAGGAAACGCCACTAAATGCGGATATTTCAACTTGCCTGCGTTATGACCGGATTTGTCCAACGAATAAAAATAAGCAAGATTATTGTATAGCATTGGCGAAAACTCCTGCAGGTAGTGACAGAGTGTCCGGTTTCACTTTGTTCGGGGGAATCGACCAGACAAAGTTAAAGAGCGCCCCTGACGCGTTCATGTCGATTTTCAGCAGCACCACCAAGCCGACGTTGACTGCAACACAGATGTACCGACAAAAAAACAATGTCTTGTTACCAAATCCAGGGATGGTTTATGGCGACGTGGTACCCAACGAGGTTTCTGAAAAGGTATTCGATTTCATAAACGATTAGCGAGAGAATTTATATGGTTGAACAGACAAGACGGCGGGTGTATCAACAGGCGTCAAGCCGCGGTGAAATTACTGACCAGCCAGCCAAAGGCAAGCGCCCATCAAGCACGGGCTGGCTAATCTTATTGAGCCTGGTACTTTTGTGTGCGTTCGCATTCTACTCCGGCCGCATGTCTGTGCCGTCATTTAATTTTGGCGCCACCCCTTCCAACTCCACCTTGGTAGAAAATGTGCAGTCAACCTATGGCGTGCCTTATCTTGAGTACACGCACCCGTCATATGGTTTTAGTGTCAAGTATCCGGTTGGTTATATGGTGTATTCCAAGCCAATGGCTGAGGAAGCGTTGATGTTTAGCGCAGACTATGCCAGCGGCTATCCGGTCATAATGAAGTTCATGGTCGTAAACGAAACGTTTACTGAGGCGGATGTCAATGATACTGTTGCAGAACTCAAAGCCGAGCAGACATCGGAATTTGCCATAACAAGCTATGGCCTTGTTTCCATTGGCAGCAAGCGCCTTTACCAGATTGCAGCAATCCAAAAGTCCGACATCCTTGGAGAAAACATCCTGCTTGCCTTTAATTTTGTAACGTGCAAGGATTATTCCTTGATGGTTGAGACTGCGGTCCCTGAAAGCTCCAAGGCAGAGCAATCTATATTTTCTTCAATAATCGAAAGCATCAACTGTTAAGGCGCACTATCGCAGCTTGTGGTTTCATGGCCCTAAGAACGCAGGAAATTACTTTTCGCCGCATCCAGTTTGTTGCCTTAATTTTACTTGTAATTTTCGCTGTTGTGCTGCTTGTAAACAGCGATTTGGCTGGCGGCTTGCTTTTCGGGATTTCAATGAAGGCCGTTTACGGCTTTGTTGGAATGTGCCTGGTAGTTGTTGTTGCAATTTCAGGCCAGAAAATGCTTTTTTCCAACTTGCCACAAGACTCTGCGGAAGGCGATGCAATCTCCAAAGCTGAAGGCATTGCGTCTGAAAAGCCGCTTGGCAGGCTTGCGGAGATAACGTATTCCAAAAGAAGGCAAAGCAATAAGGAAGTCCCGTTTGAGGGAATGTTCCGCAAGGGCGAATAGCTTTTTTGAAAGGTTATTAATTAGCTGCTTGCCTGTTAATATCAATAGGCAATTCATAAAACCCAACGGACGGTTATGGTATTTTGGCAGGAACTATTGCAAGGATTTTTGCGCCTGTGAAGGAACGGTTGGCCAATACAAAAAATTGGCTTTTCAGGCGGCACCAAGACCCAAGCCACCCAATGTCAAGCACTTACAACTCGCTCGGTTCACCACATGAGCTTGACTCGGTTTCAATCGGCCTTCCCGTTTTTAAGGACCGCAATTTTGACAATAACTACCGCACGCACGTAGAGTCAATGCGGCAGTTGCGCGACCGGCCGGATGTTCATTTGAAGAGCTTAATTAAGAGAATGGCTTTAAACTGGGGCCTTAAGGAAGAAGGCGCAGAGCACGCTGCACACCGGCTCACCCAGAATTCCGAAATTACAAATGCAACTATTGATGCTCTAACCCATTCAAAGGTATCCTCTGCTGTAGCTGATTTTGCGTATAATGATATTGGCGTTGTTTTTGGAAGGACTCCTTTGCCAACGTCTGTCAAGGTGATGCACGACCACCCCGAGATTGCCAATCAATTGTATTCCGTGCTTGCAAATGACCGCAGGGTTGACTTTTCCGCGATCTTAAACCGCGGAAGAGAAATTGATGAGGAAGCTGCACAGAGGCGTGCAGATAAAGAAGCTGCAGAGCGCCAAGCAGCGGAAATGAGGGCGCTAGAGCAAGCGCGTATGTTTGTAGACGCTTCAGAGCAACAAGAACAAGGACGTCCAGGACCTGAACATCCAGACGTGGTTTATGCCCCTGTGAACGGCAAGAATGGAGCAGGCTTGCAGCCGATTTCAATAGTCGTCAAGCCGGTTTTCAACAACAATAATGGCGATGGGAACATGATTGGAAGTCGCCAGTATCTTTCAAAGAAAAATGGTTATCAACAGTATGATGGCAAAATCGTGGATGATGTTCCGGTTTATGTTGATGTGGCGCCGGTTGCCGGAAAACAGGCGGATAAGCCTGAAAGGAAAGGCGTAGCAAAGGTCGGGTTTGCAAATAAAGTTGACCGGTACCGCAGGTTCAGTGTTTTTAAAAGTAAGATGCGGGGAAGGCAAGGTACGCTTTCGAAATGGTATGTTCCTTCAGAAGAAAAAACCGCCCAAATTCGAAAGCTCGTGTCAGGACCGCAAGTAGGAGCTTTTCAGGTAAGCGCAGCGTCTTTGATGCTCAAAGATGGTGAAAAGCCATTGGCACTCTCGCCAGGAGCCGCTGCAAAAGTTTTGCTTCCGGTAAAGGTAAATCCCCTTGCGCTGCCTCAAGGTCAATATAGTGTTGCCGTAAGGAAGCTTTTATCCGAATTCAGGGTTTCAAAGGCCAATGTCGGGATGCACGAGGAAAATATTTTCAAGATGGTAAATGGCAAGAACTTATCAGAAGCAAAGACTGCTGTTGTGGGTTATCTTAGTACATTCAGCAGGAAATCTGGGAAGTTAAGGTATGTTGACAGTAAGTACAATTCTAAAAACTCAAAGCTTGTTGCGTTGGTTGAAACAGTTCACCGCGCGGCAAACCAGTGATTGATTTTTCATGGCAATTCAAAGAAAAACAGTAATAAAAAAAGCAATAAATTCGATGGCAAAGCCAGCAGCAGCCAAGGTCGTCAAGGCTCCGTCCGCAAAGTCGGGCAAGGCCGCGTCCCAATCCGCGAAACCCCCAAAGCCAGCCGCAAAATCCTATTACCTCAAAACCCACACCTCCCGTTTTTCAACAATCGTTGCGGTTTGTGACAAGGATTGCCTTGGAAAGAAGTTCGAGTCAGGCGGCCTGATACTTGACCTGAATGTCCACCGCAGGTTCTACGAAGGCGAGCTTGTAAGCGAAGAACGGGTAAATGAGGCCCTTTGCAGCGCGTCCTGCGTGAATATCGTTGGAGACAAGTCAGTTGGCCTTGCGTGCTCGTCAATGGGCGTCTCGAAGGCAGGGGTCAAGAAAATCGGCGGAGTTTCCCACCTACAGATTTACCGAGTATAAAGCCAAAGGCAAAGTAATTTTTTTTGCAGTCGGCGAAAAGCAGTTATGGCAGTTGAATCCAATCTCGTTGATTATGCCTTGCACCGGCGCGTATCCAATTATTCGAACCCGAATACTGCAATCGTGCTTTCAGCCAAACTGGGGAAAGGTCATCCGCAAGTTGGGGATACGCTGGAAGTTGTCAGGGCGGCTGAGGCGGTCACTGGTATTGCGTGGAAGATTTACAAGCGCCAGCCGGACGTTTCGTTGACGAGGCTGAATGAGCATGTAAGCAACGTGCTTTCGCATATTTCCAAGATGGACGTCGGGGTTTCTGATTCGAATGTTGTCGAGACGTTCAATAAAGTTAACCAGTACGTTTCCGAAAAGCTTCCCAATATCTTCAATGAAGGGGGCCACCCCGCATTCTTCAACCAAAAAAACTCTGCGCACATAAGCGAGGTTTTCATGCTCAACTCCTTTTTTTCAAGGAACCCGGATTACCTTCCTTGTGTCATAGACGTTGCTTCCAGGGCGGTGTTGAAGGACCAGGCCGAGCAGATGAGTCACGTCAAGCAAACGTCCAGTGCCAGGGATTACTTGAACTCAAGGAACGCACCTGGCGAGTCCAAGGATGCAAAAGAGGTCGAGCAACGGGCGCTTACCAATAACTTGGTGGGCACTGTTGTGAAAAAGATTCATTCAGTTAATCCCAACATGTTCCCTGACGACCTGCGGCTGCATGCAAACAAGGCGCTTTTGAGGGTGCGTAAGAGCGGCTCGCTGGGTGCGGTTGGAGACTATTTGAAGGAGAACGGCCTCTTAAGAAACGATTCAGGTCAAAAAACCGGGTTGGTTTACAAGAGTGGTGAAAACAAAGAGCAGGTCCGGGCGCTTGTTGATTTTTTCTCAAAGAATTCCCACTTGCAGCCCCTTTTTGTGAACAAAGCTGTAACGCGGATAACCGCAGAGGAGCGTCGCAGGGGCTGATGGGAAAAACCAGGATGCCGAGGGGGTGTGTGCCTTTGGCAGCAAAACCGGGGAGAAAATAATAACCTTGCTGCATTGAATTTTGTTTGTGTGAATACGCTTGGGAATCCTATCACGTGCACTTGAAAGGGCGGCTAGTGCCGCAGGCAGGGCGAAAGCAGCAATCAAGTCTATTTTTGTATCAAAGCCCGTGGGGCGTGAAGAGGTGCGCGTAGGCCTGGCGGAGTCCAATTACCTTGCAAGGCAGGCGCGAAGCATTTCAGGGGCGCGTGGGCGGGTTGAGGCGAACAAGCCAAAGCAGGAGTTCCATCCTGAGAAGTTGTCCAAGCCTGTAAGCCCGCCTAAAAACCCAAGTGAAAGCGCATCCGGTCACCGGGCGATGTCTGATTCCGAGTTCGCGTCAATTGAGCATTTGCTGGAGCCGGAAAATGTCAACAGCAGGCAATTGGCGGTTATTGAACGGACCGATTTGAAGGACTTGGGTCCAAAGAAAATCAAGCCCGGTCAGGCGGAGTCGCAGGTTCTTCGCAAGCAGGCTGGCAAGCTTGTTTTTGGGAGAAAGTTGCGTGAAATTCAATCCGGAAAAAAGAAACACGCCGGCCGCTGGAAGATAATCGAGGAGCCTGTTTCACAAGCAACAGATATTTTCAAGCCCGCTGGCGGAAAGCCCAGACCGACGCTTGGCAAGGCCGAGGTTGAGGCGCTTCGCCGCAAGGCAGGAGTAATAACAGAAGAACGGCGCAGCCGGGGCGAAAGCGCGGGGTGGCAGGGACCGGAGCCGACCAGGCGGTTGACTCCTGCAGAGCACGATTCGATCAAGGGCTTGTTCGAGCCGTCGCGCAGCAGGCCTAGGATAACTGAGGAGCTCATCAACCCTCGCGGGTCGTTTGCGGGTACGCAAAAAACCCCGTTCGTCCGCAACCTGAGGAAGGCGGTTTCCAAGCTTGTTTCTGAACGGGATACTGCAAGCCGGGATCGGGCGTGGATGAGGAAAAAGCCCGTTGTTTCGGTTGTCAAGCCCAAGGACGTTGAAAGAGGCGGAACGCCGGCGGAGGATCTGGAAAAGCAGAGAGCAGGAACGGGGGAAAAGCAGGAAAAGAGAGGGGCGCCTATGCAAAAGCTGCTACCAGGCCAGACGCAGGTCCTGCGCCTTCCTTCTGCATCACAGCCTATGCCGGGACGGAAAACGCTTGGAAGCAAGGAAAGTTCAAAGGACATACTTTGCAGGATTTACTCCGAATGCGGGCTCTCAGCGGAAGCAGCTGACAGGGACCATTACCTCGTAAAAAACATGGCGCACGGCCCGCGGGAGGATTTTGCGCTCCGCATTGCCGAGCACCTTTACCGCAAGACCAACAAGGCGGTTGTGTTCCCGCACCTTGGCAGTTTCATAAGCTATCGCCGGAAACTGGGCGAAGCCAAGTCCAGCGTAAAGTCAAAGTTGCGTTTTGGCCGGCATCAGAACGACACGGATAGGCGGGACGCGCACAATGCGTTTGCAAGAATCCAGCCGAGGCTTGAGCGGGAATTCGACGGCCAGTGGGAAGATTTCCGAAAAAACAAGCTTTCGCCAGAGCAGAACCGCAACCTGGATGACATATTCGCTTTCCAGGACGCGGTGTATGAGGAGAAGAACGGCACTGTTGCGGCCAACTCCAACAGCGAGCGTTCCATTCCTTTTATGCCAAAGCCAGGAAAGCCCGGAGAGCTGACGCGCGTCTGAAACTTTGACAAGGAGAAGGTGTACTGAAATTGAATTCCAATATTTCGCGCAAGACAATGAAGCGGCCTGAGGAAATTTCCATAAAGCGGCCTGAAAATGGTCTTTCCATAGGCCAGTTGAGGATGTCCCATGACTTCTTGCCGTCGCTTTTTGTGCTTCACCATTTGCCGCAGAAAATCAGCGACTTGCAGTACTTGTTCAAAATGGATAAGTCAGAGGGCAAGCTGGCGAATTTCCACCGCTTCGTGGACTCGGTGCAGGACTACCGTATTTTTCCCGGGGCAAAAAAATTTCTTTGTGTTGGGAAGAAACGCAATGTTGGCGACATCCTTTTAGATTCAACTTCGCCGCTGTTGAAGAAGTTTGTTGCAAAAGGCAAGCTTCCAAGCGTGGAGCAGGCAAAGGCGGCCATAGAAGAATCTGCGGTTGCGAGAAAAGTGCGCCTCAAGCCAAACGAGGTCGAAAGCCTGGCGCACCTTTTGCGCTTCCATCACGTGATGGTGAATCCGGGGTTTGAGGCCGTGCGCGAGGATGCCTTTTCCAAGTTCTACAACGTCAGTAAAAAGCAGGACGCTAACCGCTGACTTTGGTTTTTTTGTTAGCGGGGTGGGGAGAAAGTTTATGCCTTGATGAGCCACACTCCCAAAGGAGCTTGTGTTCGTATCCGGTATCAACCAATCCTTTCGCGTCTTTTTTCGTGTCGGCGCCTATCACCGTTATTTTTCCGGGATTCAGTTCACGCTCAATTTGCAGCAGCGCCCGTTCCTCGCGGGGTTTGTCAGCTGAGGACACCTGGATTGCTTTGGTCATCCTGTTTTTTTTCCATTAAAAAACGCTGGAAAAGTATCAAACTATATCGTAAGCTTTTCCGTCTTTTTATCCGATATATGTGGGTAGTGTTTTTCGGACAAAACCCTTATTAGTTTATCACTTGATTAATTTACTTGTTGATTAATATGCCTGCCCGTGCTTTCGTCAAGTTCAAGCCCCGCAACCTCGACCGCTACCCGCGCCTCGACACCGTGCTGATGGTAGAGCAGGCGCTTTACAACAACAAAAGCGACAAGACTTTAACGGAAATCTGGCGTGCGTTGCCTAAAAAAGTCTTGTGGACAACCTACACTACTATACTGGACTACCTTGAATACTCGGGAAAGATTCACGTAGAGCAGGACA
>JBAZHM010000027.1:0-12009 GCA_041652355.1 Candidatus Micrarchaeia archaeon
GCCAGCGCCGGCTCCATCGCCCCAGCTCCCGCCGCGGAGGAACGCGCGAGCACTGCCACCACCATTGTAATCCCAGTAATAGTCACCACCGTAAGCAGGGTTGGTAGACCCAACTGATGTAGGCATGCCGGTCATATAATTGAACCCGTTAACATAGCCAGAACCAAAACTAGTTGGGTCGGAAGAAACCACCCTGTCCGTCCACTCCCAAACATTCCCAATCATATCATAAGCACCCGAGCTTGAAACGCAAGCAGAGTGCGACCCAGTAGTGGCAGGAGTGCCGCTTGACGCCACATTACAACCAGTCGCACCCCCATCAGCCCCGGGGTCAGGGGTCCCCAACGCCGCCTGTTGCCACTCCGGGTTCGTACAAAGACGCTTACCCGCATTCAAACAAGCCTTCTTGGCAGCGCAGAAGTTTATGCTCGCCAAAGGAGCCTGCGCCGAAGCAGAGCCAGCAACCGCAGTAGTAGTGCTATCCTCCGACCCAGTTGTACAAGCGCCATTGGTAACCGTACCGCTGACTTTATACGCCTCGTATTTCATCATGCAAAAATCGCTGATTAGAAGCGAAGAGTTACCAAGGACTTTCACCCAGTTCTCATCACAAGTCCGGACACTACACGAAGTAATAAGCGGCTTATCGCCTTTGAAAACAATATTGGTAATGCTGGAACCAGCAACAGAATACACAAAACGCAAGTCCGACACTTCAATCCCAGCCTTGCCACCACAATCAATCACGCCAGCGCCCTGAGCCGCGACATAAACAGACTCGCCAGCGCCAACCATCAGCGCACAAGTCATTGTAGCTGAAAAATCATCGTTCGGCTTCGAACAATACGCCTGACCGTAATAATCGCCTGCGTAGTAAGGATAGATTGGAATGTCAGTCCCGCCAACATTCACACCATCCAAACGCAAAGTTGACTGGCCCGTGTTCTGGATTTGAAGAACCAAGTTAGAATCAACGACTTTCGAGGACAATACCTTGATTGGCGAGAGGGAAGACCAGTAAGCCTGCGACTGCTGCTGCTTCATCGATACTTGCGAAGACGGGAAAACACCCAGCAAACTCACAATAACAATGGAAACCAAAAGAACAGCGCCGAGGATGACCAGGTACTCGGTCGCACCTTGGCCGCGCATAAGCCTGCGAAAACGAGAACAAAAAATTCTACACAAACGCCTTAAGTCCATAAGAAAGAATAAAGGACAAGCACTATAAAAACGCGTCTGCCGAACGCAAATTCTCCCCGCCCGACCTCAAGCGGTTTTCAAACGATTTACACAAAAAAACCGCGCTGTGAAAGAACCTCAGAAGGACAGTCATTTCTTTGCAAGCATTCGTTCCACGCGCCGCCTTGCCTGCAACGGAACCCTGCCAAGGTACTGCTTGAGCTTTTTCTTGTCGATTTTTTCCCTTATCTCTTCCAGCGCATCGTTCGAAAGCGGGGCCTTGAAATAGGCAAAATCGATGAGCGTCTTTTCGGGGTCCGAAACGTTCACCCAAAAATCGCAGTACTTTATTGTATGAAAGCCGAAAAACATCCGCCGGTCAATCCGGCGCACTAAGTAGTTATTGCCAAGAAAGGTCCGCACGCCTGGCCGGATTTTTCGCGGCGTGATGACAACAGGGTTGGTTTTTTGCTCCCAAAAACCGTGCAACGAAAGAGCATCCTGCAAACCATAATAGTAAGGGGCATAAGCCATGCCGACCGCCTGCATTTCCTCATGGAAAGAGTAGGCGCCTTTTGTGATCCGGTGAAGTTTCCCGACTGCAACCAAGTTGTGCAAGAACAGCCGCACATATTGACCGCTTGCCCCTTTGCTTTGCAGGAACAACCGGGCGTCTCGCGCTGAAAATACAGTTGTCTTGGAAAAGCGCTGGAAAAACTCAATAGAGTATTTCATTTCCATCGCCTCGAAAGCGCCTGCTTTAGCTGGGAAAATGACGGTATTGCGCCGGCATACACTATTGCCTTGAGGTTTTCCTCATCAAGGGGGGTTGGCAGGTCCTCAAGAAGCCGGCCAACCTCTTTGGCTACCTTTCCTTCTTCTTTGACTAGCCCGCCAAGGTGGAAGATGTCATATAAGTCACGTATCAAACGTCTTGATTTGTACGCGGAGATTTTCTCAATGATGAGCTGTTCGGGCGTAAGAGTCAGCACCTGAATAACTGAACCATCCGCTTTCTCGAAGGGCGCGACAATGCTTTGCTTGTTGGACATGAAATTGGCTTCCAGCCGCACAGTAGCCTCGCTGTTTGAAAACTTGGAGTAAAGAAGGTTGTCTGTTTTTTTGAACTTCAAAACGACAATGCCACGCTCCTTGGCTTTCGAGGGCAACTCATCGAACGAGTTTGACTTTGGGGCGTAAAAGTCCAGGTCTTCTGAAAACCGGTTGCCGAAATAACAGCGCCAGATTGCGGTCCCGCCGTGAAGCACAGCTTTTTCGTCAATGGAATAAACCAAGTCCGCAAGCTCGTCCTGCAGCAGGGCGACCTGCACGTGCGCCCTTTTTTTCAAGCGGTTTTCCAGCGGGAGGTTCATAATTAGTAATTAACCAAAGTTATATAAAAATATAACTATTGGTGATTTATGAATTTAGCCAATAAAACAGTTCGCAGTTATCCAGTGACCAGGTTAGCAATAGCGGCAACGCTGAAAACTAACGAGAAAATAAAAGAGGTTGGAGGAGTTAGATGCGGCTGCCGGGAATCGAACCCGGGCCTGGAGCTTGGGAAGCTCCCATCATAGCCACTTGACGACAGCCGCGTAAGTGAAATAATATTCCTGCAAGTTACCTTTTTACTGTTGAGTCCATTGGGAATACCTAATAAGGTTTTTGTGGTTGGAAAAGCCCACCTCGCGGGCGTACCGGTGCACTTCCGCCTGGGTCTGAATCCTTAACGCATTCCCGCCGGAACTCGACGGGTGAAAACCAAGGCGTTTTGTTCCCATCAGGAACAGGTTGAGAAGCGATTTGTTGAGATTCTTGAACTCAATCAGAAGGCGCATATCATGTCTGCTTTTCCTGAACACTCCGCCATCAGTGTCCACAAGCCCGCGCACAAAACACCGGGTAAGCACTTCGTTTTCCATGAAAACGCAGGGAATGTGTATAGTCTGTAATTTTCTTGCGCCAAGAGGAATCCCCTGTTTTGCGAGAAATGCTGCAAGCTCAGTTGAATGAACAAACACGCAGATACAAGAACCGTTCCCCCTTACGAATTTAGACGGCTTCTTTCCAAAAAGTTTTTCCACAAGAGAACAGACGTATTCTGCATACTCGTTTTCGCAACGGTTGTTGAGGGTTATTACGACGGTTTTTCTTTCGATGTGACCGTCTCCTAGCAATATTCCGACAAACTCCGCAAAATCCGGAGAATTGATTATGCTAGGACGTATCTTTTTCATCCTCTTAAGCCCTTGCGAGCGCAAGCTGACTTCAATCCCTTTGAGCTGCCCCCAATTCGGATTCATATGTTCGACAATGGAGGAAGTGAATTCCACCTGCCGGCATTTTGGAAGCATGCAGACCAGCCGCCAGAAATGCGGTTCGGAAATCGTCGTAAACTCACGGCCCCAAGCGGTGCTCAAAGCATTAATGGATACACCCAGCTCCTTCGAAAACTCCGGCCAAGTAAACCCGTGACAAGCTTTTACGGTTCGGATGAGCTTTGCTAGGTTTCCGGGCTTTAAGCGTATACGGCGGCTACGGCAGTCCCTTATCACGCGAAAAGAATGGGGCATAAAAGACGAAATGGAGAATATGGATTATAAGCAGCCGGGAGCGTGCTTTCCGGTGATTGCCGAAAAGAGCACTGTGAACTGAACCATTAAAGCGTTATTTCACCACAATTATTCGAAGTTGATGATTTATGACAAACTCAATAATCGGCGTTTTTTCGCCTAACGAACAGGCAAGGCAGCACATCGCGCAGATGCTTGGAAAGAAAGGCTCTGCAGATGACATCAGCATTTACAATACCAACTTTGGCGGCAAGCTGGTGACTACTGTTGAGCCAACGCTTTATCCAAAGAAAGTCGAGGCGCTTGCATTCTGTGCGTACTTGGCGGATTACTGCATCGTGCATGCAGACGCGCTTACTCCGGAACTTGGGGAGATTATTGTCACGCTTGACCTTTTGGGAAAGGCAAACGGCTGCTTAATCGGGGATAATGTTGACTGGAACATGTTCTGCAAGGGAACAGCTCTTGAAAAATACGAGCGTGTTCAATCCGAAGAGGATGCAAAGCAGAAGGCACTTGCTTTTGAGCCGGAAAAAAAGGATGCCACGGACCTGGTGGCAATCATAGACCACGCTTTTGAAGTCAAGGGAGTCGGCTCGGTTGCGCTTGGAATAATTAAGAAAGGCATCCTCAAAGTGCATGACAAATTGCAGGCGTTCCCTTCTGATAACTTTGTTGAAATCCGCAGCATCCAAATGCAGGACAAGAATTTCGAGCAAGCCGGCCAGTCCGACCGGTTTGGGATTGCATTCAAGGGAATGAAAGCAGACGACTTGGGAAGGGGAATGGTGCTTTCTGCTTCGTGCCCATCACCAAACACCATTTCAGCAGAGCTTGAGGTAAGCAAATTCTGCAAAAAGCCGGTTGTTGACGGAGAAGTAATGCACTTTTGCTGCGGCATGCAGATGGTGCCTGGAAAGATTAAGTGCGAAGGGCAAATTGCGGGTGCAGCGAAGGCAAAAGTCACTGCAACTTTCGACCGCAAGATGGCGCTTCCAAAAGGGGAAACCATCCTGACTTGCAGGCTCAACGAGAAGGGGCTAAGGATTGTTGGAAGAATACCAGCCTAGGGAAAAAGGGCGAAAAAAATGCTCGACCAAAACTTTTTTCTATTCGTCGCAGATGCAGCCTTCGACAAACTCCAAAAGCACGTGCTGAATGCACAGCTGGGCTTCCTGAATAAGCGCAGTCTCGTTTGATGGAATGCGTATGCAAGCATCACACTGGGGGACTAGCCCGCCGCCAGTTGCTCCTGTAAGGCCGATGATTTTCATCCCTTTTTCCTTAGCAGACTGCACTGCTGCAAGAATGTTTGGAGAATTGCCGCTTGTTGTGAATATCACGAACACGTCGCCTTCTTTGCCAAGCGCGTCTATTTGGCGCGAGAACACCCGCTCAATCCCGCGGTTGTTTGCGATTGCGGTAATGGCTGTTGAATTGGAAGAGATTGCGATTGCTGCAATTGCGGGGCGTGGCTTTGAGCTCTTTGAAAGAGTTCCTAATAGGTCGGATGCGAAGTGGTCTGCATTTGCTGCGCTTCCTCCGTTGCCGCACAAGAGAATCTTGTTTCCAGCCTGCACTGCGGAAAGCAGAATCTGGGCTGCGGTGTCCACTTGCGGCGCGCAGACAAACAAATTGTCCTTTACTTCAATTGATTTTTTCAAGTGAGCCTTCAAAAGCTCCTCCGGGGTGTTTTTTCTCATAGAGATTTTTTGCCTGTTGCCCTTTTTATGGTATTAAGTAATAAGAATTCTTGGCAGCAAAAACGTGTTTTGGCAACTTTGCAAACTGCATTATTACGGGAACTGACAATGACCAAGAAACTCAAAATCGCACTCTACGTCCCATGGATTTACCAAAAGGGAGGGGTGGAGCGCACCTGGATGGAGCTTCTAAGCAGGAGCAGCCATGACTGGACAATATTTACGCACCGCTACGAGCCGCAGGGCACTTTTCCGGAGTTTTCTAAGCTGAAAGTAATTGAGCTTGGGAAAGTCCCGCTAAACCGCGGCTATGGCGCATTAAGCGCAGCAAGCCTGTCCATGCTCTCGCAAAAAATTGACTTGAAGGACTTTGACGTGTTCGTAGTGTCAACGGCGGGCTTTGCGGAGTTCATCGCAATACGCAATGATAAAATCCCGACAATCGCATTCTGCCACACGCCGCTTCGGGTAATTCATGACCAGGTAATACGCAAAAAATACCTTGCAGAAAACAAGGCAAAGGCAATCCCGTTCAAGGTTTTTGAGAAGGCATACAAGCTGATGGAGCGCCAGGCTTGGAAGAAATTCAAGTTCGTGGTTCTTGCAAGCAAGGAAGTCGCTTCTCGAATCATGGCAGCAAAGCTCATCAGCCGCGACAAGCTGGAGTTTCTCAAATACGGTGTGGACACGCAGAAATTTTCCAGCCCGAAAAGCTATGAAAAATTCTTTTTCGTGCCCGGCAGGATAAACTGGACGAAAAACGTCGAGCTTGCAATCCTTGCATTCCAGCGGATGGGCCATGACAACCCGGGGCTGTCTGATTTCAAGCTTGTTGTTGCAGGCGGGGTTGACGAAAAAAGCCGCGGGTACTTTGAATACCTGAAGACAAAGTACGAAAAGCCAAGCAAAGGAAAAATCACTTTTATCGAAAGCCCGCAGGAAGAGCAGCTTCTGCAGCTTTATTCAACGTGCTATGCAGTGCTTTTTCCTGCAATCAACGAAGACTGGGGGCTCATTCCAATCGAGGCAATGTCTTTTGAAAAGCCGGTTGTTGCCGCAAACCAGGGCGGGCCGGCAGAAAGCGTGCTGGATGCAATCACAGGCTTTCTTGCAGAGCCCACTGAGCAAGACTTCGCAGCAAAGATGGCGGCACTTGGCCGTGATGAAAAGCTTGCACGCAAAATGGGCGCACAAGGAAGAAAGCGCGCGATGCAATTTGACTGGAGCGCTTCAACAAAGCGCATGGACTTGCTTTTGGAGCGCGCATCAAAATTACGCTGATTGGTGAAACACTATGATTACTGCAGTAGGCTCAATAGGGCTGGATACTACACGGACCTTTGATGCATCCGTAAGCGAAATTCCGGGGGGCGCCGTGACTTTCTTTTCCCTTGCTGCTTCGCTTCTTGCAAAAGTGTCCGCAGTGTCCTGTGTGGGAACGGATTTTCCAAAGCAGTTCCTTGAGAAGCTTTCAAAAAAGGGAATAGACATTTCCGGGATAGAGATAAAGTCAGGAAAGACGCTCCGCTACCACGCAACTTACTCGCCTGACTTTTCTGACAGGAAGTCGGACCTTACTGCGCTTAACGTGTTTGGCGATTTTGAGCCTGAACTTTCGGAAAGCCTGAGAAAAAAAGAGGTTGCATACCTGGGAACTGCATCGCCAAAGACCCAGCTTTCAGTAATCCACCAGCTTGAAAAACCCAAGCTGGTTGCAATGGACACGATAGAATACTTCATCAAAAATGACAAGCCCGGCGTGATGCGCGTCCTGTCCGAAGTTGATGGAATTATCATCAACGAGTCCGAAGCACGCGACCTTTGCGCAAAGGCAAACCTGATTGCATGCGGAAAGGACATCCTCAAGATGGGGCCTTCGTTTTGCGTGATAAAAAAAGGGGAGCACGGAAGCATATTGTTTTCAAATGATGCCGGGCCGCACCCGTTCCCGGGATTTCCGCTTGAGCATGTAGTAGACCCAACTGGCGCAGGGGACGCTTTTGCCGGAGGGTTCATCGGATTTCTTGCATCAGGCCACGGCTCAAAAAAAGGCCGTGACTTATTGACTGCAGTTGCCTGGGGAACGGTGATGGGCTCAATAACAGTAGAGGCATTTGGAGCAGAATCGCTTTTGAAAACCAACAGGCAGGAAGCGCAGGAAAGATATGATATATACCGCAACCTAATGCATTACGAGGAGTGAGCAATCGCAATGGATGGAAGGCACAATCTTGGAAAGGGCGTATCAATAATCATACCCACGCTAAACGAGGCTGCACTTATTGAGAAAGTGCTGCTTACTGCAATCAAGGCAGCTCCGCTTGCGGAAATCATAGTTGTAGACGGCGGCTCCAAGGACGGCACTGCGGATATTGCAAAAAAGCACGCCAAAGTGCTCCATGCAAAGGGCCGGGTGGGCGCTGCGCGAAATTTGGGCGCACGCGCTTCAAAAAACCCATTGCTGCTGTTCCTTGACGCGGACACTTACCTCAACGAGCACTACCTTTTCAAGGCAATGCAGGCCCTTTCAGACAAGAAAATAGTGGGTGCGGGCGGAAAAATAATGCCCGAGCACCTGAACATAATCGAGCGGCTGTTTTTTGAAATCTTCAACCTTTTGATTGCCGCAAGCTTTGCAATACACAAGCCAAACCTTGCCGGGACGTGCGTGATGTACCGCAAAAGCGCATTCAACAAAGTCGGCGGCTTTGATGAAACCCGCGCTGCTTCCGAAGACTTTGACCTTACTGAGCGCATCGCAAAAGTAGGCAGTGTAAAATTCTTCTGGACTGCAACAGCAAGGACGTCCAAGAGGCGGCTTTCCGAACTCGGGCTTTTGGGCCTGATTGCGGACTGGACGCGCACGACTGCAAAGTATATCGTGGGCGTCAAGGAAAGCAATTACGCGGCTTTCCGTGGAAAGGCAAAGAAATAGGTTTTAGCGGATTGGCTCGTATTTTTTGTGGCCCGTTCTTCCCATCTGCAGCTTTACAAAATTAGTCACATGGAACCCGAGGAACCGCGCAAGCCCCCAGTTTTGAATGCGCCTTGCGCTGACACAGGTGCGCGCCCTGCTTTTGTAAACTAGTTTTCCGCGGCGCTTGAGTTTTTGCTGAAGCTGTATGTCTTCGCCAGTGACCAGGTCAACGTCAAAGCCGCCCACTTTCCAAAAGTCCTTTGTGCGGACTGCCATGTTTGAGCCTGCGCCTGCTGCAACCTTCATCACGCTTGCCCAGTAAAAGTACGTTGTGATGAACAACGCATATGCTCCGGCCCGTTTGGAGTCGTAAATTGAAAGCGAGCCGTACGCGGCAACCACTTTCTCATCGTCAAAAGCATGGCAAAGGCGCGAAAGCCATTTTGAATCAGCTGGTCGCGCATCAGCATCAGTAAATACCAAAATGTCGCCAGAGGCTATTTTTGCGCCAGCCTGCCTTCCTGCTGCTATCGTGTGCTTTTTTTCCACAACCACCTTTGCGCCTGACTTGCGCGCAATGTCACGGGTGCGGTCTTTGCTGTTTCCATCAGCAATGATTATCTCGACATCAAAATCCGCATGCTGCCTAGAAAGCAAGCGCAGGCAGTCCGGAAGGTACTTTTCCTCGTTTAGCGTGGGAATAATTACAGAGACTTTGCGAACCATAAACAAAAGCACCAGCAGCATAAAAAAATCATTTAGTTAATAACGCAAACACAAAAGCAAGACCGAAGCTTTGCCAACCGAAAAACCAACACCAGCATGAACATGTAAAAATCATTTATACAATAACGCAAATACCAAGGCAAGACCGAATATCACGCCATACCAGATTAGCCAGAACGCGCCAAGAGCGTCTCCGCGCAGAAGTGAGAATGCAGTGAGACCAAAAAACAGCAGCGAATACGCAGCCTCGGTTGAGGCAAGCTCAAACGCAGACGCCAAGCCAATGCCGAGCTTTTTGGTCTTGGGAGTAACCACGATTTCGGAAAGGTCATGCATGGAAGCTGCAAGTGCAGCCTCGCTGCGCTTGAATGTAAGCGAGACGTTGAGAAGAACTGACATGATGCCCTTGGAAAACGAGCCGTAGTAGAACCGCGCCAGGATGAGAATATTGAATACGTTTGCAATCACAGGCGACAGGTCGTAAAGGGGAAGCCCCGGCTTGTAATACTGGCCGACCAAGTCCATTGCCGAGGATATTCCCGAAAGGACCGGTGCGGATTTCAGCGGCTCAAGCGGCGAATACATCACAGCAACCAGCTCTGAAAAGCTTACGAGGGTGAAGCTTAGGTTGCTGAGCACAAGGGCAGCTGAAAGAGCTGCAAAAACTATTGTAAGAAGCGAAGTGTACGGAAAGCCCACAAAATGCGCGGTGTAAAGGAAATGCTTTTTGCTGTTGCTTACCTTGCCAAAGTTTGCAAAGTACAGCTTGGTCATGCGTGCAATGCCGTACGCATACTTCCACTGCTGCGTAAGAAAAGTGGAGAAGTTCTCAACAGGAGCGCCGTACGCGTAAAGCTTGCTTATGAACTTTCCTTTGTACCCTGCAAGGTCTGCAAAGAATGAAAATTCGGTGTCTTCGCATGGAGTTGGAGGGGAAACTTGGAACCCGCCGACTTTGCGCAAGCAGGACAGCCGGATTATGCCAAGCGAGCCGCTGTACATTGCAATGCCTGCGCTGTCGCGAACTGGCTGCATGTGCTTGTAAAAGAAAGCATAATTGCATTCTATTGAGTCTGCAAAAAACCCTGCTGGTCGCGCTGCCTTTATCGTCTGCACAAACCCAAGCTTTTCGTCCTTGCAAAAGAACCCGATATTATCCAGCAGAAATTTCGGGTTTACAAGCTCCTCATCAGAGTCAAAAACTGCAAGGTACTCTGCGCGAGTCAGCTTCAAAAGGTTGTTTAGCGAGCCCGACTTGAAGCCCTTGGTGCGCTCGTGGTAAACATAACGAAAGCCGTGCTTTTTTGCAGCAGCCTTGATTTGCATTTGCTTTTCCGGCTCGGACGAGTTGTCAAGCACCCACAGCTCAAGCTTGCTTTTTGGGTATTGGATGGCTTTGAGCGCAGCCAAAGTCTTTGACACCATTGCGGAGTCTTCGTTGCACGTCGGCACAGCAATTGCCACAAGCGGCAGCTTTTTTGGAAGTGCAGCAGGTTTTGCCCCGGGTTTTGAAAAAAGCGAGAACGCGTAGAAATAACCTGAAAAAATGTTGAGGAGTGCAATTGCCATGCTGAGAAGAAAGAAAACGCAGGCAAGCAAAAACTGCGCAAGGTTTGCAGAGGATACCCATGCCACGTAGCCTGCGTACGCTACCAAAAACACCGAACTTATGACGACGTAGGCAAATACTGCAAGGCGAATTAGGGTCTTCATATGAACACGGGATTATACTATCGAAGTCACGACGATTGCGTCTGCGCTTTGCGTGCGCAGGTAGCTTCCGATTTCAAGCGCAAGGTTTGGCCCTGATGCAGCTGCAATCCCTGAAAGGACGGTATATCCTCGGTACTCTTGCGTTTTGAGCACCTTCATTGAAAACAGCCCATCATACGAAATTGCCACCGGCCTGCTTTTCCAGACAATGTAAGCCTGCTGGAACTGGTACGCATTGCGGTTCTCATCCGCATACAAGTATCCCGACTGGGGGAACGCGTTTCGCATGCGTTGCGTAAGCTGGACAAGCGTGATGTTTGGCGTGCTTATCGAGTTGACGCTTGCAACGTAATACCACCCGTATTTTGCCGACGACGTGACGTTGACTTCAGGCATCAGCAATGCAACCTGCTCCGGCGAAGCATCAAGCGGCAGACCGTAAATGAAAACATTCGGCGCTCCTGGAAGGTTTTCTGCAAGGCTTGCAGTGCGATAAATCCGCACATCTGCACCATACTGCTTTTCATAAACAAAACCTGCAAAAAACATTGCTGAAAAAAGCAGCACGCCAAGAAGGGTCACCTTCATCCTGCCAGTTTGCTCTCTGCTGAAAGCGCATAGTGACGCAACAAGCACCGACCCTGCAAACCAGTCGCGGTAATACATGAAACTTCCAAAGAAAAGGTTGGGCGCAAACGCAAGGAAAGCGGCAAGGGCAATCGGAATTACCAATTGACCAAGTCCGGAAGCGTGCTTTTTTTGCCGCCACAGGTAGATGAACAAAAGCGCAGCAGCGCTGATTCCGCACATTGAGAACACGCCGCCGTCAAAGCTTGCGATGCCGAATAGAAACGCGCTTGCCGCGGATAGCAGTGCATCAACCCGGTCGCGGGCTAAAACCAAGAATGCAAATCCAAGCCCGAAAAGGAGCGCGACAAAAAGCAAAGTTACTGGAGCAGCAGCATCCGCAAACGGCACTATTGCATAAAGCGGAGCGCCGTCGTCAATGCCGGAACCAAAGTAAATGCCCGTAGTTTTTTCAAAAAAGTAAATAGCAGTCTTTGTCACGTGGTTATGCTGAATATACGTGCCTTCCCAGCACCACGAGCTTCCGCAGGAGGTTACGTATGAGGGGAAGGAATTTACGTTCAAATTCAGTGACTGGAAGAAAAATAGCTGCAGGAACAAGATC
>JBAZHM010000028.1:0-11819 GCA_041652355.1 Candidatus Micrarchaeia archaeon
TGGGTTTTGCAAAAGTTGCACAAGAGCATCTATGATGCTTGAAATAGTTTGGCCTGCAGCCCAGAGATTCACAAGGCGGATGCACACCTTCCCCTTCTGGTCGATGTTGGGATGAAAAATTGGCGTCTTCCACACAAGTTCAAACCCCCCGGCATAAGGATACTCGCGCTTGACTTTTAGGTAAACTTCGTGAGCGTAAATCGGCGCAAGTTCGCCGTCTTTTTTGCACAACGCATTGCCACGTATGCGAAACAAGTATTCGGTGTGGTCTGCTGACACGTCAAAGTCAAAGCCGCGCGCCCTAAGCTGGCCGTATTCGCTTTCGACTCTGCGTTTCCAAATCTCCTGCGGAAGCTGGGGCATAAGAATATACTTACAAAATAGGAAGGAAAGAATTAAACGTGCTTTCGCTGCGGCAAACGAAAAAAATCAGACAAGCGTCTTTTTTACCTGCTCTGACTCGTGACGCAATAGGGTAGATTTAAGCTCAGAAACGCCAATTGAAAGCTTTGAAAGCTCAACTACGAGTTTTTCTGGCTGCAATGCAGAAATAAGAGCAGCTGACTGTTCCGAAGAAAGTTTTGCTTCTGACGCTTGCTGCTGTATGGAAAGAGCCTGCGAACGAACAGCATTCACTTGCTCGGCAAGCGAATCAATCCTCGCGCCAAGCTCGGCCCGGGCTGCCTGGTCTTTTTTTGCCTGTTCCAACAAGTGCTCGACATCCGCTTGCAGCAGGGCAAGGCGGGAAGCAACGTCATCTGGGGCTGTTGGTTGCGCTAAGCTTGCTGCCTTGGGCAGTGCCACAGCGTCTTGAGTGTTTTGCTTTGCTTTGCCGCCAAATAATATGATTTTATTCACCCGCTGCTTGTTCACAAGCAACATAAGGGTACTACTGTGGAGTTCTTGAAATAGCTTTATGTGCAGTACCACCAACAACAGCGGAAATCGTTTAAATGCCCCTACGCCAATTGGTTGTGAATGGCCAAAGTAGTTATTGCATGGAACCAACACCCAACCGAAAACTTGGCTGGCATCCACGCTAGGAGATGCGCAGAACTGCTTAAGCAGATGGGGCACAAAGTTTTTGTGGAAAAAATCCCAGTAGACAAAACAAACTACGGCGCAGCCCGGAAGGGAACACCGAAACAAGCTGCAAAGGCTCTGAAAAAAATTGCACAAGACAATGCAACCAGCGCAATGCTGAGAAAACTCGCAAAAAAGCACAACGCAATAGCATTCAGCTTTCATGCATCAACACCACAAGCCCTAGGCAACTCTGACGAAACTCATCCGAAACAATTCAACGTGGGTTTCGCAAGCAACAACCAAGCCGAAGGCTGGCTTGAACACGAAATCTGCTTCTTACAAAGCAGGGGCAACTACTACGTTGAAATCCCGGCAATATTCCATCCGATAAGCTCTGACCTTTTTGATGGAATGGTAGACCGGGTTGGCGCGATAAAAAAGGAATCCAGAAGCCCCGCAGTCATGGCGCAACTGCGCGACAGCTACCAGCTGTTTGTAAACAAGACTGGTGCTTTGGAGCAACAAAAATACCTTGACCCTGAAATAACCAAACTAATTGCAGAGACAATAGACAAAAAAATCAGAAACCCGCATACAAGACCGAATGCGACGCAATGAAACGCTTTTATGCCCTGTTTGACTAACGACATACGGGATTAATCATGGATCGGACTCCTTCTGGCATTTATGGACTGGACGAACTTCTAAATGGCGGTTTCCCAAAAAAAAGAAACATACTGCTGTCCGGAGCCTGTGGCACGGGCAAGAGCATATTCTGCATGCAATTCATCTACCGCGGCGCCCTTGAATTTGGAGAGCCCGGAGTATACGTAAGCTTTGACGAAGTAACCGAAAAGATACGCCAGGACATGCTCAACTTTGGCTGGGATATCAAAGCAGCAGAGGACCAGGGCGTAATTACACTGGTGGACGCGGCAAGCGCACGCGCAGGCCTGCCCTCTGAAGAAGAGCACGCCATGTTTCCGGGGCAGCTTGACTTTGACAAGGTGCTGGTTGACATACTTGGCATCTGCAGGCACATGGGTGCAAAGAGGCTTGTAATCGACTCCATACCCGCAATGGGATTCCAAATCAACAAGGACATTGACATTCGCAAGGCAATCTTAAAGATGGCCTACATCGTTTCGCGCTCAGGCATGACCTGCATCATGACAACCGAAGTAAACGAACAGCAGCTCGGCTCTGGCCAGAGCATGAACTTTTCAAAATACGAAGTCGAAGAATATGTTGCAGACGGCGTGCTTTTGCTCAACTTCCTTGGAGTTGGAAGCGGCGCTACCAGGACGCTCTACATACGCAAGATGCGCGGCACGGACCACTCGCTTGAAATACACCCGATGGAAATCATAACTGGAAAAGGCGTAGTTGTCAAAAAAATTGAAGACGTCTTCAAGTGAGTTCTTTTAGCAAAACCTGATGACTAGCTATGGCCATAAAAAAAACACGAATAACAAAATCGGCGCTTGCGAGATATGCCATCCCTGCAAACGCGCTTGGAAAGAAAACCCAGCAGAAAATCCAAAATACTGCAGTTGGAATTATCGGCCTGGGCGGAGTCGGGGGTTTTGCTGCAACACTGTGCGCACAGGCCGGTTTTGACATAATTGCAGCTGACGGGGACCTTGTGGAGGAAAAGAACCTCTGCAGGCAAGTGTTGTATGCTGCAGCAGATGCTGGAAAGTCAAAAGCAATAGTTGCAACCACTCGGCTTTCTGCCATTGCGCCAGCATCGAAAATAATTACTATTGCCGGAAGGGTTGACAAAAAAAACATCGCAAGCTACTTTTCAGGCTGCGACATAATTTTGGACTGCACGGATAACTATGAAACAAGAAAAGCTATTGAAGACTACTGCTTTGCAGCCAAAAAGCCCTGGATTTACGCTTCTGCTACAAACCAAGAAGCAATGGTTGCTTTGATTACAAATGGAAAGAAAATACTCCCAAGAGTAGAACCTAAAAGAAAACCGCCAACAACACTCAACACAACTTGCGCTGTTGCTGCGGCGCTGCAGGTCCGGCTTTTGTATGACTGGGTGCAAAATCGCAAGCTTTCTGGAAAAATTTACTACTTTGACCTTTCGACGATGCAACTAGCAAGCCAGAAAATCTAAAGATTGTAGAGAGAATTAAAAAGAAAAAGCAGAGGGAGGGAGTCGAACCCCCTTAATTCGCTCTGCAGGCGAGCGCGTAGCCGTTCCGCCACCTCTGCGTAAGAATCAGGAATTAATTATTGTAGTAAAGATAGAAAAAGCGCGCAGGCACGGGGGTGGCGCGGCTTTGCCAGCAGTCCAAACACCACCTGCGCGGAAAAACGCAATCTTCTTATTCCATTTCGTTCAGAAGAGTATTTCCTATTGCGGACTGGGAACAAGCTGAAAGGCAACCCTGTTCGCAATAAGCAAAGCGCGATAACGTTTTCTGACTTGCGTTTTGCGATAATTCTTGGGCCCATAGCTCAGCCGGTAGAGCGTTCGACTCTTAATCGAACGGTCGAGGGTTCGAACCCCTCTGGGCCCGCTTTTTTGCCTTTGACAGCGAAAGCCTTGTCGAATACTGGAATTCCGGGTTTTTAAGCCCACAAGACTTTTATTGCCTCATTCCGAAGTTTATTTACGGATTCTATGAAGGTGGGTTGAACTGGTCGCCATGCCCGCATAACGGCGGGTCTTGTTATGGTCTTGCGGCCCAGTTCTTATTATCAAACCCTAGCGAAAGATAGTATCACAATGCAGTGAAAGACATGGCAGCAAAAAAGGCAAGAAAACCTATAAACAAAAAGAAACCCGCAGGCAAAGGGGTTCAAACGCTTGAATTCCCAAAAGCAGGGATAACCATAATGCTAGTAACGTCAATAGCGTTGGTTTACCTTTTTCTTTCAAATGGCGCGCCGTACCCGAAAGAAGAGGCAATTTGGTCTGGCGCACTTTCTGCATATACGCTTCCGTGGGGGCTTGTTACATACATTTTCATGCATGTCGGCATTTCGCATCTTTTGGAAAACCTTGCCGGGCTTGTGATATTTTGCTTTATAGCTGAAACGGTCCTTTCAAAAAAGGATGCGCTTTCCATATTCTTCCTGTCCGGAATAGTTGGCGGGATAGCATTCCTTATTACCACCCCGAAAATGCGGCTTGTAGGCGCAAGCGCAGCGATTGTCGGCCTTGCAACCGCATCAGTACTTGCCGACCCGAAGAAAGGGCTGGTTGCGCTTGTGATTGCGGTTCTTGCAGTAAACTATGCAATGCCATTTGCTGCGGATTACATCTCAACGCAGGTAAACAGCAATTTGGAACAGCAAAAGGCCGCGGCTGAAAATACCGCAAAGCAATACATAGAACAAAACCAGACGGAAAGGGCAATAGTGCAAGAAGAAGTGGCAAATAGGGCTGCAGAGGAAATCACCGTGCAAGTGGAAGGAAAGCAGCGCGAACAGCAGGCAGGAACAGCAGACTCGGCACACGTTGCAGGCGCAATTGTTGGCGCAGTATATGTGCTCGTGTTTAGAAGAACAAAAATCTACTCCTGGGCAAGCAAGGCAAAGGAATTTGTTGCAGTCGAATGAAGATGTTTGCATGGCTGGAAAAATTGAAGTGACGGTCCTGCGGCTTGGGCACAGGCCCGAACGCGACAAGAGGATAACAACGCACTGCGGCTTGGTGGCGCGGGCTTTCGGTGCAAAAAAAATCATTATTAGCGGAGATCAGGATGACGACCTGGTTTCCCGGCTTTCTGTACTTTCAAAAAAATGGGGCGGAAAATTCACTGCACAGTATGAAAAGGACTGGAAAAAAGTAATCCGCAATTTTTCCGGCAAAAAAATCCATCTTACAATGTATGGCGAAGACTTCAGAAAAACAGCAAAAAAAATCCAGGATGAAAGCACACCCGGCAAGGCACAGAAAGTCCTTTTGGTGGTTGGCGCAGGAAAAGTCCCGCCAGAACTGTACGCTCTTTGCGACGTCAACACAGCAGTTGGAAACCAGCCGCACTCCGAAGTTGCTGCGCTTGGGCTGCTGCTTTACGAGCTTAACGGCGCGCCCGAAACGTTTTCTGACGCAAAAATCCACATTGTTCCGTCTGCAGGAAAAAAGACGGTTTACGACAGTACAAGAAAACCGAAAGCAAAAAAACGGGTAAAAAAAACAGCAAAAACCGCCAGAAAAAAATGAAAACCGGCGGTAAAAGGGCTGCAAACACGTTTTTTACTCGTAAAAACCGCTTTTTTAAAAAAAGGTATTTAAACTAAAATATTGCAAAGGTATTCATGCCCGCTGCAAAGAAACCCCAAAAGCTCCTGCGAAAAAATGAACTTAAAGCCGCAGCTGCAAAAGCAGGCGCAATAAAAAAAGCACTCAAGACAAACACACCAACCCCAGAGCTTGAAGTGTCCATTCCTAAAGTTTACCAGCCTATTGGCGAGCACCTCGAAGCGTTTATCAAAGAAATCGCAGGAAAGGACGGCATGCGCATCATCGAAACAATCGGAGACGACGGCTGCACTGACGAGGCAATAGAGCAAAAGACAGAAATCAAGATTGCTGAAGTCCGCTGCATACTAAACCACCTGCACTCCTATGGCGTTGTGGAATACAAGCGCGAAAAGAACCTGCAAAACGGCTGGTTCACTTATACTTGGAACTTAAACCGCGAGCGCGCAATGAGCAACTACCTTTCTATGAAAAAAAGGGAGTACGACGACCTGCGGGCGCGCGTTGCTTATGCTGAAAACACCTGCATTTACAAGTGCCGCAAGGGATGCGTGCGCTGCGAATTCGACGACGCGATGGAAAACCAATTCCGCTGCCCGAAATGCAAAGGGATGCTGCGCTATGAAAACAACGACGGCGACATGAGAAAGATTGTCGAACGCATAAAGTCAGTTGAAAGGCTGATGAGCACCGCAAACACAATAGCTCCATCCACGCAACCCTGCTTGGAAGCTGCAGAGACGCTTGTTGCGTCTATAAAGAAGTAACTCTTCCTCGGCTAGTTAGCCGGGCAAGATAACCACAACTGTTGCCTGCTCAATGCATATTATATTCATTGGCAGGCAAGAGAATCTAACAACCTAATTAGTCAGTTGGCTGAAAAGACAGCCATCGCGCTTTCAAAGCGGGGTAGGGTAGCCAGGAGTGCCCGCTGGGCTCATAACCCGGAGATCGGAGGTTCAAATCCTCTCCCCGCTATTTTTCTTTTTTTAAAACACCAACAAAGTTAGGCACTATGCGGTTGCCAATGTTGTTTTTTAAATCCCAAACCCGTTAAACTTTTTTAACAAATACGGGGAGATTTTCATGGAACGCAAACGGACATTACCAGAAACCAAGCCGAAGTTCCTCACAGAATACTTCTTGCTCAAAACAAACAATCGGTTTATGGGAGAAAAAAACCTTGACAAGTTGGCCGAAGGTTTTGAAAAATACCGAGAAAAAAACAAGCCTGCGCCTAAGGAAAAAACAACAATCCCGCCATGGAACGGCGGAATAATAACAGAAAGGACCGCCCGGAAAATAATAAGGCAGAAAGGCAGCTTGAAAGGTTAGCTGCTTAAACTTTTTTTATAAAAAGGCTTGAAAAAATAAAAAAAAAAGAATTTGGGAGAAATTATCTCCTGTACTTGTATGAGTAGTGCTGGAAGGGCTTTTCTGGCTCTTTTGGCGCCTCTTCCTCAACCGGCTCTTCAAGCGGCTGGATTGCTGAGACGATGATTATCTTCTCAACTGCCTTTACGCTCTTGTAGAGGATTGTCTTTTCCTTGAATATGCGGCGGGCGTCGTCTTTGCTTGCAACCTTTATCGGCTCAAGCGTCAGGCGCACGACTTCGCCTTTTTGCAGGTCGATAATGATGTCGTACACTTTTCCGACGTTCTTTGCAGTGTCAGTGAAAACATCCATTCCCATGAGAGAGGATACTCTTATTGCCATTCAATTCACCTTCGAAGCGGTTCTGAGCGCTTTGGATTCTATATCAACAAAAATACAATGCTTGTTTTTTAAAGGGTTATGCCACCCTCAGTTCTACTGTTTTTTTGACTTCATTGAGCACATATGAGTAATCGCGGTAGTGCGACATGGCAAAAAGCTTGATTTCATATGAACCCGGGTCTGTTCGTGCAGTGCCCCAGACCTGCACGCGGATGCTTTTCTTGTCTTTTGGCCCCAGGCCACCTACGCGAATTTCCTTTTGGTGTGAAAGTGCGGACTGCTCAAAGCCAAGCGATTTCGGCAGGGTTATGACAATGGAGGTTAACAGTTCCTTGTCAAACTTGTTTTCCACAACAATGTCAAGCTGCGCGTAATCTGCCTTGTGCGCAGCTATGCGGAAAGGGTGCATTACCACATCTATAGAATAAACCGCCGAGGAAAACCCCGGCACTTTTTTCTTGCCGAAAAGAAAATCTGCAATGCCCATAATGACAATAACACCTTTTTGCCTTGAAATAGCCTTTCGAGAAAATTTTAGACGGAGGCCCTGCAAGCATATTGGTCGCGATATTTAAAATTCCCTTTGCGAAATGGGAAACTTCAAGCAAACCCGAATACGCGCACGCCTACGAACACTATCAAGGTGACTATGAGGGCACCGCACAGAAAATACAAGACGGCAAGAAAAATGCTGCGGTTGCGCTCTTCCGTGTCTATGCGGTCGCGCTTTGAAGGGACGTCTATGCAAACCGCGTCTGCGGCTGGTTCGGGAAGTGTTTTGGCGGCCAAGTAAGATTCACGCTACCACAGGTAAAGGATGAAACGCAAAAATATGAGAAGAACCGCAGTAAGGATTAGAAGCGCCATGGCGGCATAAATATATTTTTTTACTATGCTGTTTTCTGCTCCCTCAAACTCATCCCCGTCGGCGGAAGCAGAACGCACAAACGAATTTTCTGGCATAAGACAAACAACGCTTTTGGGCAATAAAAACACGGGGGCTATCTGATGCGAACCCAGTTTTCCCACCAGTAAGAGTATTCCCGGAGCATTGAAGAAAAGGATATGGAAAGCCTGTACGGCTGGCGCTTGGTTTCCCGGTCAATCAAGCCCGAGCGGTGCAAGGCAGTAAGCAGCAAATACAGCGTGCTTTTTTTTGCATTCAGGTGGGCAGCAAGCTCGGTAAAATCCATGGGTTTGTCTTTAAGCGCCTCAAGCACGCGGATGGTCAGCTCCTTTTTTGTTGGCGAGAAGTGGAAGGAATCGTTGACAAAGTCATAAATCGTGTACTGCGCTGCCTTGGTCTTTTTCTGCTCATCAATATTGACACGAAAATAGGCATAACAGGTTGCTTTCTGCCTGGCGTAGTGGTCCGCGGTCTTGCCGGTCCGCTTCTTTTTGGAAGCTTTATGGATCTGGCTAGTCAGGTCGTCTGTGGGTGTTGTGGGTTCCTTGTGAGCGTCGTTGTCCAAAAAATCACTACACAAAGCAAGACGTTCTTAAATTTAAGAATTTGCAGGGGTGTTTTTCACTGTTTTTACACCCACCCCCCGCACTTCCACTATTCAACACTGATGCGAGTTGGCAATAACAAAGGCAATTTAAGCATCGAAAAATCCTACTAGCTTGGTTGGTGTTTTCATATGGTTCTTTCAAAAAACATAATCCTGGAAATGATGAAAAAAGGCGAACTTGCGGTTACGCCTTTTGAAAAGGAAAACCTTGGAGCTGCATCGATTGACCTGCGGCTTGGAAGCGAATTTCTTGTTCCAAAAGGAAACTGCAAGATTGCGGTTCAAGAAGACACCTACTTTTCAAGCGAATTCCAAAAATGCATAAAAAAAGTGAAAGTAGGAAAAGAAGGCATCACACTCAAGCCGTATCAGATGGTGTTAGGCACTACACGGGAAAAAATTACCCTTTCAAAAAACCTGTGTGCAACGCTGCAGGGCCGGAGCCGGTTTGCCAGGCTTGGCGTGATGGTGCACATCAGCTCGGACTTTGTTCATCCGGGTGTTGACAACGTACAGGTGCTCGAGATACTCAACGTCTCGCCTTTTACACTTACGTTGTTTCCTGGAATGAAGATATGCCAAATACTGTTTGAACGGATGGAAAAAGGGGTAGAATACCAGGGAAGCTTCAAGAAACAAGTTGGCGTCTAAACTGGCACAAACACCAAAACAGGAGGGAAGCATGCTATGGCAACCAAAATAGAATTCATAGGCGCAATGCAGGTCCTTGACTCTAGAGGAAACCCGACAGTGCTTGCAACAGTAAGAACAAAGTTAGGCACTACAAAAGCAATAACCCCAAGCGGAGCATCCACTGGCAAGTTTGAGGCGCTTGAGCTTCGTGATGGTGGAAAGGGGTATGGTGGCAAGTCCGTAAGCAAAGCAGTAGCAAACGTGAACGGGCCGATAGCAAAGAAGCTTGTTGGCATGGCTGTTGAAGAGCAAGACAAGCTTGACAATGCAATGATTATGCTTGATGGAACAGAAGGAAAGTCCGTACTGGGAGCAAACGCAACAACTGCAGTATCAATGGCAATAGCAAGGGCAGGAGCGCTTGCTCAAGGAAAAGAACTGTATGAATACATAACTGGAATATACAATCCAAAAACAACAAACCTTCTTCCAGTTCCAATGCTTAACGTAATCAATGGAGGAAAACACGCGTCGGGCGGGCTCGCCTGCCAGGAAGTGATGATTCAGCCATCCTATGCAAAAAGCTATTCTATTGCTTTGAGAGAGAGTGCAGAGTCATATCATGAATTGAAGAAAACAATATCAAGCAAGTATGGTGGTACGTTCACCAACCTTGGAGATGAGGGTGGGTTCGTTCCTCCAGTAAAGACAATGGGTGATGCATTTGCATTATGCTTAGGCTCTGTTGCTAACTTAGGTTATGAAAATGATTTTACAATAGCAATAGACCCTGCTTCTTCTAACTTCTATGAAAATGGAAAGTACGCAGTAGACAACAAAACATATTCATCATCTGAATTAGCTAAGTACTACAACCAACTTGAAGGAGAATACCCCCTGCGTTCAATTGAAGATGGTTTTCAGGAAGAAGGGTTTGATGAATTTGCTTGCTTTACAAAAACAAACAAACACCAAGTAGTAGGGGATGACTTGCTGGTAACCAACCCAACCAGAATCAAGAAAGCAATTGAAATGAAGGCATGCAACGCGCTCCTTCTCAAAATCAACCAAATAGGATCAGTAACAGAAAGCATGCAAGCAGCAAGGCTAGCACAGCAAGCAGGATGGAAAGTAGTAGTGTCTCATAGGTCAGGTGAAGGGGAAGACTCATTCATTGCAGACTTTGCAGTTGGCATTGGCGCCGGCCAGATCAAAACAGGAGCACCAGCAAGAAGCGAACGCACCTGCAAATACAACCGGCTGCTTGAGATTGAGGCTGAGCTTGGAAGCAAAGCAAAGTACCAAAGCCCGTTCAGGAAATAGATTCAAACGAACTTCTTTTTCTTATTCTTTCTCCTTTTCTTTGTTTTCCTTCTTTTAGGCTTGTTCTTTGATTTTTTTCTTCTTTTCCCTTGTTTTCTTTCCTTTATACTTAATCTTTGTTTTTTTCTTTTGTCTTTCTCTTTCATCTTTTCATTCTTCATTCATTACACTTAACAAAAACTAAACTCAACCAACACCAAGTAACACCACCTTGCCAGCAACCCTGTCAATCTACCTATTGTCTGTCAAGCAAAACAAAGCCAAAAAGGCAAGCAACGGGCTTTTAGCTTTTCGCGCCCACGTTATTAGTGGAAGTGAGGGGTGTCCCTGTTTGAAATACGTATGCAAAAACTGCAATTTACGGTTCGAAGCAGACGACGCGGTTATTTGCCCGCGCTGCTCAAGCAAGAACCTCGATAAGGCGTTTGACAAGAAAAAAGACGGCGTAGAAGCCGAAAAACAGCCGGAAGGCCCGAAAGTTGCTTACTCCACCAATCGCCACGTGTATTCAGAAACAAAGGCCGGCTGGGCGTCATTTCACAGTTCAGAAATGCGGGCCTGCCCGGACTGTGGCGGGCTGGAATTTGACTTCAATTGGAAACGCAAGGAAAAGACCTGCAAGAAGTGCGGCTCGGTGTTCCCGCTTGGAAGAAGGACTGCTTAGTTCTTTTTTTTATTTTTTACCTGGAGCTTTTTTGTTGTAGTGCCTAACTTTAAAACCAGTTTTTCAATGCCACTTAGTCGGTTTCTGTTTGTAATGCCTAACTTTTTGGTTTTTCTTTGAGCAGCTTGCCATCCCGGCCAATCTCGCCTTTGCGGATTCTTGTTGACGAAATGTGCGCCCCGTCCCATGCAAGCTTTTTTTTTACAACATAGATTTTAAGCGGAAAAAGCGCGGGGTCTTGCCGCGCCCGCAGCAGGTTTATTTTCTCCGCGTTGGCTCGTGTCTCTTTCGTCACCACTATTGCTTCTGCTTTGGGTGTGAGCGCTGCAGGTCCGTAGATGTCAGTCAATATGCATAGTTCTGCCCTGTGCTTGGCGTTGTTGCTTTCAAAGAACTTTAGCACCCCCGCCATCCGTTCTTTTTCCGGAGGGATTTTGTGCGCAGCTTCCTTGTTTTGTCTTGCCATCTTGTCGCTTGTGATGCCAACGCACACTTTTTTCCCCCGCTTTAGCGCTTCGCCCAAAAGGAGTTCGTGCCCTGCATGCAGCGGGCCGAAGGTTCCACCAACAAGAACAAGGCTGTGTTTTTGCATGCAAGCAGGACCCCAGTTAGGTGCGTAGTCACTTTAATTTTTTCAGGTATTCTTGGTGTATCAAGCTAAGCAAAGCTTTGTGGGTTCGGCCGTTGGACGCAAGTATGGAGCTGGATTTG
>JBAZHM010000029.1:0-11677 GCA_041652355.1 Candidatus Micrarchaeia archaeon
GTGAGAAATTCAACGTTTAAATTCTACGCCTTCCAAAACAATTTGCTAATAAACACCCATTGCAAAACAGGCAATTGAAATGATGGAACTAAAACTCATGAACTTTCTTACCGGATTCGTGCTTTCCGGAGTGCTAGCCATGCTGATTGAGCGAAAGGACGTGCTGACTTTTGGAGGCATGGTCACTGCAATAGCGCTTGGCACAATAGTGTACGGCCTGGGCGGCCCTGTTTGGATGGGAGTGATATTCGTATTTTTCGTTTCATCAAGCGCGCTTACCAACCTTTTTGAAAAGCAGAAGGAAAAAGTCAACCGCGAGCAGTTTGAAAAAGGAGGGGCGCGCGACCCGTGGCAGGTCATTGCAAACGGAGGGCTTGCGTCGGTTCTTGCTGCAGCATACTTCATCTGGCCCGACCCGTTGCTTTTTGCCGCATTCTTAGGAGTCCTTGCAACGGTTAACGCAGACACTTGGGCAACTGAAATCGGCGTGTTGAGCAAGAACGTACCGCGCATGGTAACCACCCTAAAGCCAGTTGAGCGGGGAAGGTCAGGGGGAGTAAGCTACCTGGGCCTAATAGCGTCATTTGTCGGAGCGCTGTTTATTGGCTTAAGCGCGGCTTTTCTTGCAAGCGCGTTCCAGCCTGCGCTTCTTTTGCACATACCCTGGGAAAAAGTAGTCGTTCTTGCAAGCCTGAGCGGCTTTTTGGGAGCGGTTGTTGACAGCATCATAGGAGCTACAATACAGGCGCAATACTACTGCGGAGTGTGCAAAAAGCCAACTGAACAGCGCACACACCACTGCGGAACCCGCACCGTGCTCAAAAGCGGGCTGTGGTTTGTAGACAATGACACGGTAAACTTGCTTGCATCCATTGTCGGCGGAATAATTGCAGCCCTTTTATTCCCCTTCTTTTAATTGTGTTTAAATGCTTTGCAACGCAAAATACCTTTCTGCCAAACTAACATGCCGAGGTGGCAGAATCCGGTATTGCGCCAGTCTCGAAATAGCCTAATGCCCTTCCTATGGGATTTCGGCTTTCCCTGTTTTATCGCAGGCGAGAAAACTGGTGCCCTTGCGGGCTTTTGGGTTCAAATCCCAACCTCGGCGTCCTGATTCAAAGTAGTAAATCCCTGACGGTCAAGTCCTAATTAGATTTATAGCGAATCACCGCCGTTTAAAAACAATTGAAAAAATGAGACCTCACTTCCACTAATCGGCGTTGTATTTTAAACTGAAAATTCTGGTAGTATAGGTTTGGATTGGGTTATGGCAAGCACACTTACGCCGATGGAATATTTCCAAAAAAATAGCCAGAAATTTAGTGAAAAGTATAAGGATAAATGGCTGGCTGTCAGTGGAACGCGTATAGAAGCCAATTCTAAAACATTTGCAGAAATTGCAGAATTTGCAAACAATTTTGCAAAAACAACTATTATTGTCAAGATTCCTAAGAATCCAAACGCGATTCATTTCTACTGAGTTGTTTTTTTGACAACGAAATCCTTTCCTTTTACTGCTTATGGCGCGTCAGGATTATTGCGCCCGATGATACTCGTGGATTTCCCAAAAACAAAGAATATTTATGCACTGGTTGACTCTGGCGCAAGCCAGTCACTTATGTCAATAGATATGCTAGTGCATGAAGGCATGCTAATCGAGAAGCACTCCCCGACAACTTCAGCAGTGGGTGTTTGCGGAAATTCGTGCTTGGAAATATCCGGAACGTCAGAATCAACCAATATACGCGTTTCCGGTTTTCCTAACCCGATTAATTTGAAGTTTACTGTTGTCGGCCGCCGCCACAACCTCGAAGTGCCAATACTGGGCATTGATTTTTTATCTCAAGTCAAGGCCACTTTTAAAAAAGAATCCGGAAAACAAGCAGTCGAAATTAGTGATTAGAAGAAACAGCCTCGGCGCTTGTTTTTTATTGGGTTGCACATAGTAATTGCATAGCAAAGGGAGGGAAAAATGATGGAACTTGCATTCAATCTCAATTCCAAACTATCCGAGGTGTCTGAAGGGTTCAGCCAGACTGCCGCATTAATCGCAGTTGCAGTGCTTGCACCGTTTGCCCTGGGCTTTATGCCAGGCATTGCAAACCAGCTAGTCGTTGGAACCATAGTCAACTTTGCACTTGCTTACTGTGCAATAAAGGTTGGCGGCTCAATGCTCAAGCTGGCTCCACTGATAGTGCTTCCAAGCATCGGCGCGTACCTTTCAGGAATCGTGTTCGGAGTGCAGACGTCCTCGCTTCTTTACATAATCCCCGCAATCTGGCTTGCCAACGCAGCATATGTATTCCTTGCAAGGGAAAAGAAGGTAGTCGAGGCATCCTTTGCAAAAGCCTCGATGCTTTTTGCATACGCAACCGGCCTTGTGCTGCTTGGGATTGTACCCGCGGCATTCCTTATTGCAATGGGCCCAGTCCAGCTTGCAACTGGCCTTGCAGGCGGCTTTGCGGCAAAAAGGGCAACTGCTTAGATTGGTGATTTACTATGGCTGACTTTACTGAACTGGAAAAAGCGCTTTCGGACAAGAACCTGACTAAGGTAATTCAAGTCGCTCCTGCTGTGCGCGTTGCAATTGGCGAGCCTTTTGGCTATGCTCCAGGCACGGTTCTTACCAAAAAGCTTGTTGGCGCGTTGCGCAAGCTCGGATTTGACTACGTGTTTGACACTAATTTCACTGCGGACTTGGTGGTGCTTGAAGAGAGCGCAGAGTTGGACGAGCGCATCAAAAAAGGCGGCCCCTTCCCGCTTCTCAACTCCTGCTGCCCGGGTTTTGCATTGTTTTTGGAACAAAAGCACCCCGACTTGTTTGCAGACTACATGTCAACTACAAAAAGCCCGATGGAAGCAATGGGCGCCTTGATTAGGACGTATTTTGCCCAAAAGAAGGGGCTTGATGCTGCCAAGATTTACTCGGTTGCAGCAATGCCTTGCCTGATCAAGAAGCTTGAGGCCAAAAGGCCGGACATGAAACTTCCTGATGGAAAGGCAGCAGTTGATTTTGTGATTACCACAAAGGAAATCTCGGAATTGATGAAGGCAAAGGGAATCGAGCTTAAGGATTGCATAGAAAGCGACTTTGACTCGCTGATGGCATTATCCTCAGGCGCCGCACGCATCTTTGGCACAACTGGAGGAGTATCGGAAGCGGCTCTGCGGTATTACGCTTCGCTTAATGGCATTTCGCTTGGGGAGCCGGTAGTTACGGGGTTGCGCGGCTTTGACAACGTGCGCGAACTGGCCTTTGACCTTGGCGGAACTCCGGTAAAAATCCTCGTAGTGCACTACCTGAAGAATGCAGGGCCAATCCTTGCGGACAAGGCGTTGCGTGAACAGTACAACTTCATCGAAGTCATGGCCTGCCAGGGCGGGTGCATGGGCGGAGCAGGGCAGCCTTTAGGAACACCTGAAATTTTGCAGATGCGCAGGAAGGCGCTCTTTGACTTGGATGCCAACTCCGAATTCAAAATCTCAAACCAGAACCCCGAGCTCAAGCAGCTTTACGCGGAGTTTTTGGGCGAGATTGGCGGCAAGAAGGCAAAGGAGCTTCTGCACACTCGGGTAAAGGAATAAGCAATAATTAAAAAAAAGAATGAAAATGAAAGCCTTCTTTTCTTTCTTGGCTTTCATCTACTTTTTCTTTGCGGCCTTGGGCTTTCCTGCCTTGTGGGCGGGCTTCAATAAGACTGCAAATGCAGCTGCTTCGGATTTCTTGGTTTTCTTTTCCTGCCTGTAGAGTATGTATGAGTAGCCAACAAGCGCAAGCGAGCCTGCGATGGCCATTATCAGCACGAACAGGAGCACAGTAGGAAGCACGATTGCACCTATGATAAACATCGAGCCAAGCAAATAGAACATGCTTGAAGCCATTTCATGGGTCTTCGTCCAATTGTCTTCACTCATGAGGGTCCAAGGTGTGCGGATGCCCACAAACCAGCTTGGCTTGCAGTCCACAAAATAGTACCCCATTCCAAAGAACAGAAATCCAATCAGCGCAGACACTGCCTGACCCATGTTGAACACGCAACCAAGGTTTGCAAGAATTGTAAGGAGCACCACTAAAAAGAAGAAAATTGAGAGTATCAGAGTAAGGAACCAGTATTTTTCACGCGCCTTCTCGCCGTACTTTTTCCATAAAGGATCAAACGCGGGCATTGCGTAAAATAAAACCACCATGGCAAGAGGCAAGAGGCTTAGCCATACTATCGTGCTTTTTTCAGCAAAGCCGTTGGCACTGTTGTTCAAATCCCAGTGGGTGACAAGCTTGTCTGGGAGAGTGGGCGTTATCCAAATGGAAAACAAGACCGAAAACAAGGCCACGAAAATGGCCACCAGGAAATACGGGGAGAATTTCATAAAAATAAAAAGCAGAGGCAGGATAAAAACATTCTGCAACGGCTAAAAACAGCATTATTTCCTTGGCACGATTATCCACATCAAAATGTAGAGAACTATCATTGCCGGGGTGAACGGGGGTAAAAGCGTAAGCCCTACCCACAAGAGGCGCACTATAGTCGGGTCGACGTTGAAGTACCCTGCTATTCCTCCGCATACCCCGCCAAGGATGCGCTCTGACTTTGAGCGGTATAGCCGTTTTGGAGAAGATTGTGACTTTGCCATAATTTGCTTCACCTATTGTTTTTCATGTTCGCAGTTGCAGCAGCACCTGTGCCTATATGGGAGGGCCAGGTAACCAAGAATTGCAAATAGCATGAATATTGCTGGGAAGTTTCCGAATATGAAAACTGCAGCCTGCATGAATAACTGGGACGGCCAATAAATGTCCACTAAAAGGAGAATCGACATGAGTATCCACGCAGCCCAAACTGCGCCAGCCGCATCAACAAGGGGGCCTGCAAGGCGGTAAACCTTTGGGAAGAGGTATTCCGCATATTTTGCGTACTGAAAAAACAAGGAAACCGCAAAGAACAGCGAAATGTTTGAAAGAAAAAACGATGAAATTGCATGGAAAAAGCCGGATTGCACGCCAAAGTCAAAGAATTGGAAAGCCAATGCAAATAATGCAAGCAGGCCTATTGAGAATACGCTTGCGATAAAGGGGGCAATAATTCCCACGGTGCCATACCAGCGGTGCTCCCAGCAGGGGCCGTAGTGGCGGTTTTGGACGTGCACTGTCCTTTTTACGTGCTTGTTGAAAGGGTGGCTTGAAAACTCGGAATCAAACTCGCATTCGATTTTTTTCCCCAGGCGTTCAAAGCTTTCCTCAACTTCTTCCGCCCAGCTTTCCATGCGTTTTGAAAACTTGCTTTGGCGGGCGGCCTTGCCCAGGTAAGAACGCCTCTTGTGCTTTGACTTTGCTGCTGCCATATCCATCAACCCTGCTTTATCAAAATGCCTTCAATTAGGTCGCCGATGTCTTCGCACTTGTCAACCGCATGCTCTAATGACTCGATAATCTCTTTGTACTTAAGTATCTTGAGGGAGTTGTTTGATTGGAACAGCTCGGCAATGTACTTTCTTGAAAGGTCATCAGACTGAGACTCTATGTCGTGCAATTTCACACATTGCTTTTCAACACCAACGCGGCCATTGTGGAGCTCCTTGACTGCTGCATCTACGTGCCGGGTTGCAGTAAGGAGAAGAAAAGACATTTTTACAAGGCCCTCTGAAGGCTCCTTGATTCCAAATAGCTTCATGTTCAGGGCAACGTCTTCCACCAAGTCAAGCACGTCATCAAGGTTCTGCGACAGCTTGTATATGTCCTCGCGGTCAAACGGGGTTATCAATGAACTGTTCAATTCGCAGTCAATTTCCCTTCGCTTGCAGTCTCCTGCCTTTTCAATCTCCCGGATCTGGGAAATTATCTCGTCGACTTTGGAATCATCCGAGTAGTTGAGCATGAGCTCGTGCAGCTTCTCAGCGCCAACGACCATTTTGGATGACTGGACCTTGAGCATGTCGTAGAATATGGCCTCGGTTGGGATAATCCACCTAAGGATGCGCTGGACCAAAACGTGATACCTCTAAGAAATACAATTGTTTTGGAATGTTAAAGGCTTTTGCTTGCAAAACCAACCAGACAAGGATTATAAAAACGCGGGCAATTGATTAATGCAAAACGAAAGCAAATAATCAACGCGAGGTAGTCGTTCTTTGATTGAGGTTCTGATACTGCTGATTTTCCTCTCGCTTTTCTTTGACTTTGTCAACGGGTTCCACGACTCAAGCAATGCCATAGCAACAGTCATACTGACCAGGGCTCTTTCGGTTAAGCAGGCGCTTTTTCTTTCAGCTTCGCTGAATTTCGTAGGCCCGTTCATTTTCGGCACTGCGGTTGCGCACACCATCGGGACGGGAATAGTCGCACCGGGCGGAATCACAATGCACTTGCTCATAGCCGCGCTTGTTGGCGCTATTGCTTGGGGGCTGGTTACTTGGGCGATGGGCCTTCCAAGCAGCTCGTCGCATGCATTAATTGGCGGCATTACAGGAAGCGCAATCGTCGCCTATGGCCTTGGCGGAGTGAACCTTGCCGGGCTTACAAGCATCTTCATTGCATTGGTCATCTCACCAATTGCAGGCATAGTGGTTGGGTTTGCGATGATGATAACCATGGTCTGGATTTTTAGAAAGCAGAACCCCAAGCGGGTAAACTTTGTCTTCAAAAACCTGCAGCTTTTATCCTCGGCATTCGTTTCGCTTTCGCACGGCACCAATGACGCACAAAAGACGATGGGAATAATTACTGCGGGCTTGGTTGCAGCGGGAATGATAGACGGGTTTTCCGTGCCCTGGTGGGTGGTTGTCTTAAGCGCGACTGCAATTTCGCTGGGAACGCTTTCCGGAGGGTGGAGGATAATCAAGACCATGGGCACTAAGATTGTGAGCCTTCGGCCAATCCACGGGTTTTGCGCGGAGTTTTCTTCTGCAATGGTAATCCTTTTCGGAAGCCTTGCGGGCATGCCCCTGAGCACGACTCACGTGGTTTCATCTTCGCTTATGGGCGTTGGCTCGGTTGAGCGCATCCATGCGGTCAGGTGGATTGTCGCACGCAAGATTATCTGGACTTGGCTGCTTACAATCCCCGCATCTGCAGCTGTTGCGGCCATTGCGTACATTATCCTCCCATTATAAAAAACAAAACTGAAGACAAAATGAACCCTAAAGGAAAAGCTTGTGCAATTGTTTCAGGCCAAAATATTGAGAATGCAATTTGCCAAGTGCAAAAAGCACACGCCCTTGGCGCTGGCTTGGTAGAATTGCGCATGGACTTGATTGAATGCAACGGAAACACCTCTGCTGGGCTAATCAAAAAGGCGCATTCATTGGGGCTTGCATGCATTGCCACCTGGCGCGACAAAGAAGAGGGTGGAAAGTTCGAAGGAAAAGACAAGACGGAACTCGTACGGTCTGCAATTAACGCAGGCGCAGACTATGTTGACCTTGAGTTGAGGAACAGGAAAATAATCGAAGCGATAAAGAATGATGCAGCCAAGACAGGGTGCAAAATAATCGCGTCCTGGCATGACTTTGGAAAGCAACCGGCTCTTGCTGCAATGACGCAAAAAATCAAGGAAGCAAAAAAAGCAGGCGCAGGCATTGCAAAGATTGCATTTGTATCCAATAAAGGCGGGTACGAAAAGGCCATAGACGGGCTTGCGTTTACAGCAGAACAAAACGGCATTGCGCTTGTTGCATCGCCAATGGGAAAGGATGCGCTTAATGGCCGCGCGTACGCTTTGTCAAAAGGCTCGGCTTTTGCATACTGCACCCTTGACGGGAAGGAAAGCATTGCACCCGGAGTGCCAACTATCGGGCAGCTTAAGGCAGTTATAGAACAAAACGGTTAAATGCACCGAGTGAGAAATCATCCCATGACTGAAGAAAAATTCATGCGGCTTGCCATCAAAAAGACGCGCGAGGGCATCAAAAGCGGCCAGGCGCCTTTTGGAGCGTGCATAGTGCGCAAGGGAAAAGTAGTCGTATGCAGGCATAATAGCGTCCTGAAAAATACCGACATAACTGACCATGCAGAAATCAACGCAATAAGCTCAGCTTGCAAGAAGCTTGGAAAAATCGACCTTTCGGACTGCGTTATCTATTCTACTACTGAACCGTGCCCCATGTGCGTAAGCGCGTGCCACTGGGCAAGAATTCCAAAGATTGTGTATGGAGCACGAATTTCCGACTCGGCAAAATTCGGGTTTGACGAGTGGCCAATACCCGACGCAAAGATGGTTGAGCTTGGAAAGACGCATGTTGAATTGAAAAAGGACTTCCTGCGCAAGGAATGCCTGAATCTTTTTGCAGAATGGGCAAAAAAGAAAGAGTCCAGGGCATACTGAGGCGAAAGAAAAAATGGCAATGAATAAAGCAAAAAAAACCAAGAGACTTTACCTATCCAGCCATGAGCGCAAGGTTGCTGGGGTGTGCGGCGGGATTGCCGAGTATGCCGAATTGGACCCGACAGTAGTACGGCTTCTTTTCATAATGTTTTCGCTGATGACTGCGATAGTGGGCGGGGTGTTTTTCTACCTGCTTGCGTGGGCAATCATGCCTTCAAAGGAATAAATGCAAATCGGATAGAAGTCCGGTTCAACACTATTAGGCACTACTCCTTGGCCTTTGACCGCTTGCTTACGGACCACACTATGAATACCTTCCAGTCAACTGCCAAGAGCCAGTCTCGCTTTTCATCCAAATAACAATACCTTGAGCCCCATAACCATCATCTCTATTCCTAGGGCTACCAGGAACAATCCGAAGAGACGGTTTACGAACATCACGTAGGACAGGCTGATGTGCTTGATTAGGTATGCAAGAAGCAGGAAAAGGGATGCTACCAGCAGGAACGCGCCAAGCAGGTTCACTATGACTGGAATCGATCCGATTTCTGCAGTCTTGATTATCAAAAACGAAAGTATTGCGGGACCTGCAAGAAGCGGCGTCGCAATCATGTTGATGAGCTTGTCAGCCTTCATCTTGGCATAGTTGTGCTCGTGGTCGTTTGCCATGCTCAGCCCCATAAGGAACACCAGCACTCCGCCGGCAACACGGAATGAATCTATGCTGATTCCGTAGACTGTGAAAAGCAGCGGGCCGACGAGAACAAACCCGAAGGAGACAAGAAGCGCAAGCACTGCAGAGTGCACCGCGACTTTTTGCACATTCATCTTCTGCTGGTATGCAAGGAAAAGCAAGGGTATGGATGACAGTGGGCTTAGAAGGAAGAATATCTTGAGTATTAGCTCCATATCAAACATCGCAAATTACCTTCGTTAAGCACGGATACGGAAAATAAAAAGAGTTGTCTATGCAATGCCCAGGTGAGAAAGGAGTATATTCAGCCCGATTGCCAAAAGCACCATCCCGCCCACTATGTTGAATCGGCTGCCAAGCATAGAACCGAAGCGGTCGCCGGCATATGCTCCTGCAAATGAGAGAACGAATGTGACTACGCCGATTGCGCAGATTGCAAGAAGCAGCGGTACCTCAAGGAAAGCCAAGCTGACTCCGGCTGCGAAGGCATCGATGCTTGTCGCAACAGCGAGAACTGTGAAAGTCTTGATTGAATTCGGAAGCGCACGTGCATTCATGTCCTCCTTTCCAAAAAAGGAGTCGTAGATCATCTTGAGGCCTATTGCCGAAAGTAGGATGAACGCAATCCAGTGGTCTACTCCAGATACAACCTGCCTCGCACCGGAACCTAACAACCAGCCGAGTGCGGGCATGAGCGCCTGGAAACCGCCAAAGAACGCGCCGCAAAGAAATGCAGTTGCAAACAGCTTGTGCTGCTTTTTGTAATCCTCCTGGCCGCCCAGGGTGATGGAAACGGCCATCGCATCCATTGCAAGGCCGATAGAGAGAACAATAATTTCAGCTATATCCATCAAATAATTTTCACAAGCAGCTTTTAAACAACACGCAACAAATCCGTTTGATTGAATATGGTTCTGAACAAGGCAAACATCAACGAAATGAAAAACAAGCGTAGGGCCGAAGCGGAAAACGACCCCCTGCACAAGTCAGTGGTGATAGTTGAAGACCGCCTTGCTTTGCTTGACAATGAAAACGGGCTGCTGTTCCCAATAGACGTGGCAATGCGCCTTCCATCAATATCATACTTCAACCTGAGCCAGCTGCACAAGTTCAAGGAAAAGCACGACGAACTTGCAGGAGCCGGGATGCAACATCACGACCTGAACTACCAGCTTGTAGCCCACTCGGGGCTTGCGCCGGACAAGGTCCAGAAGCTGAAAAATGCCCTGCCGGAAATCTACAAGCATGCAATAAAAGTCAACGAAAAACAAGTCATGCATGACCCTCAGACGGGCAAACAGGTGTTTTTGTCCAAAGGAAGGCTTGTTGAAATGCAGGAGCCGCTGAAAGCCGAATACGAAACGCGCACTTCCGCGGAGGCGTATAAGAACCGGCTGATAGTTGAATCCATCCTAAGGAAAGTTCCCAAGGAGCTTGTGGGAAGTATATTCGGACTGAGCAGCACTTACGTAGATAAGCTCTTGAAAAAGGCAATGCAAGCCAAGTGAGCATGCCAAAAGGAAAACCAACCCCCTAGGCTTGCCCAACCGAATCATATAAATAGGAAAAGTATGAAAAGTATTACATGGCTAACAAATCAGAAAAGGCAAACCCAGTGTTTCCCGCGTGCGGCCACGGGGTAATGGCAACCGCAGTGGTAGGCTCGAAAGGCCAGATAGTCATACCGAAAGAGGCGAGAAAGTGGCTTTCGCTAAAGCCAGGCGACCAGATTGTGCTCATGTCAAAGATGCCTGGCGCGATGATTATCATCAAAGCCGATGGCCTCCGCGAGATGGCAACGCAACTTTTGAGCAAGATAAAATAAAATCAAGCCAATAGAAATCGCGGCCAGTGTTTTTTATGTTTGAAATTGAAACGCATAACCTTGTCAAGAAGTTTGGCAATTTCACCGCAGTCAACTCCATAGACTTAGAGGTAAAAAAGGGCGAGATATTCGGATTCTTAGGCCCCAACGGCGCTGGAAAGACCACCACAATAAAGATGCTTACTACGCTTGCAGCGCCAACAAGCGGCATTGCAAAAATTGCGGGATTTGATGTTGCCAAACAGCCTGCAAAGGTGCGCTCGCGAATCGGGGTTGTGCCGCAGTCATTTTCGCTTTTTGAGGAGCTTACTCCAATGGAAAACCTTTGGTATATTGGAAAGCTCAATGAGATTCCACAAAAGGAAATTGAATCCAAAAGCATTGAGCTTTTGAAAGCAGTCGCCCTTTATGACAAGCGCGACGTGCCATCGGGAGGATTTTCAGGAGGCATGAAGCAGCGGCTTTCGCTTGCTGCAAGCCTTTTGCACGAGCCGGACATCCTTTTCATGGATGAGCCGACTACGGGCCTGGACCCGCAAAGCAGGATTGCAATGCGCGACATCACCCGCAACCTGAACAAGAAGGGAGTCACGGTCATATACACCACACACGACATGGACGAGGCGGAAAAACTGTGTGACCGAATCGCCATCATGGACCATGGCAACATCATAGCAATCGGCACTGCGGACGAGCTGAAGCGCAAAGTGTCAAAGCATGAGATTGCCGAAATTGGCGCACCGGACGTAACCAAGGAAACTATTGAGGCGCTAAAGAAGCTCCCATTCGTGCATTCAGTTGAGTTGGACGGCTCCAGGCTGGTGTGCGAAGTTTCAGACG
>JBAZHM010000030.1:0-11550 GCA_041652355.1 Candidatus Micrarchaeia archaeon
GAGGCACAGCAAGCGGTAAGACAAGCATGCTTAACGCGGTGTTTTCGCTCATCCAGCCGCACCAGCGTGTAGTCACTATTGAAGACACGCGCGAGTTGATGCCTGCAAAGTACGAGTGGAACTGGATTCCGCTTATTTCCCGCTCTGCAAACCAGGAAGGAAAAGGGGAAGTCACTACTCTTGACTTGATGATCAACGCACTTCGTATGCGCCCTGACCGCATCATACTTGGAGAAATCCGGCGAAAGGCAGAAGCCGAAGTGCTGTTCGAAGCCATGCACACTGGCCACTCGGTGCTTTCAACTGTGCACGCAGATACTGGTTTGCAACTTATCAACCGCCTCACGCACCCGCCAATCGAGATTCCTGAAAATGAAATCGAGGCAATCAACCTGGTTGTAATGCAATACCGCGACAGGCGAAAAAACATCCGGCGAACTCTGGAAATTTCCGAAGTCGTGCCCACGGAGGGAATGCCCGACCTTAACCACGTCTATTTGTGGAGGCCCAGGACTGATGAATACGAGTTTGTCAAGGCGCCATCACGCTATTATGACGTGCTCAACATGCACACGGGTATGATTGAGCGTGAAATCATCGAGGACCAACAGAACAAAGTGAAAATACTTGACTGGATGAATGAGTGGGACTGGCACCGCGCAGACCAGGTGGGTTCAGTCATGAAGGCATACTATGCCGACGAGGCGTCGGTTGTGGATGCGGCTGAAAAGAACGTCTCGCCGGAGAAGATTTAGCCCAGATGCAGCAGCAAATAAAGCAACCGCGCATTCCTTTCCTTCTGCTCCAGCCAAAGCGCGGCTTTTCCCACAAGATGCACAACATCGCGTCAAACCTTCTTTTGCTTGTGCCAAACGTGCGGCTTGAGCTAACGCAGCTTTTCGAATCGTTCGACCCGGAAGATTATGTGGCTGCCTCGATATGGTCTGCGGCAATGGTTGGCGGCTTTTTAGGTTTCATGTTTTTTTCGCTTACCCTTGTAACTGAAAACATCAGCATTTTCTTTGCATTTGGGATGGCTGCGCTTGCCTTTGCAGCAGCACTTGCGTTCTATATTTATTATCCAACAATAATGCTCCGAAAAATTGCGCAGATGACTGACAATGAGCTGGTGTTTGCGCTGCGTGAACTTTCGCTGCAGATAGAGTCGGGCGTGACGCTTTACAATGCGATGCTCAACGTTGCGCAGGGAAACTACGGATATGCTTCGCGCGCCTTTTCCGTCACTGTGCGCGACATCAACAACGGGGTTCCGGAAAAAAAGGCGTTGGAACGCATGGCGCTTAGGAGCCGAAGCGAGTATATGAAAAAAATAGTTTGGCAGCTTCTCACCGCGCTTGATTCGGGCGCTCCGCTTAATGACACTCTCAAAAAAATAGTCGACAACCTCATGGTGGATCGCCGCCAAATTGTAAAGGACTTCTCTGCAAGCTTGAGCTTTCTTGTGCTCATGTACATGCTCGTGGCAGCAGCAATCCCCTCAATTGGCATGACTTTCCTCATCCTGCTGTCGACTTTTTCAGGAATTGGTTTAGGGGAAGAAGCCTACCTGGTAATATTGTTTGGAACTTTCTTAGGGCAAATCGGCCTGATAGGCTACATTAATTCAACGAGGCCCGCAGTATGAAGCTTGGAGCATTTTACCGCAGAATCGGGGAGTCCCTCCCGCTCAAGTACCGTACGGTATTGCAGGACAAGCTCAACAAGGCAGGAAGCACAGAGGATGCGTCGCGCTGGTTTGGCAAGCGATTCGTGTACGCGTTCATCATCGGCATCATGTTTTCCCTGCTTCCTTTAGTGTTTAACTTAGTGAACATTAAGCTATCCATCATAGACTTCGGCGGGTTTTCCCCGATTTTAGTTGCGTTCCTATGCCTGCTGTTTTTCCTGTTTGGCCTTGTAGTCGGCCTGTTCACTTTCTACATGCTGGTCTATTACTCCATGCTTTCCCGTGCAGAGCAGGTAGAGCGCGTGCTGCCGGAATTTTTGCTTATGATTTCCGCCAACCTGCGTGCAGGCATGACTCCGTTCAATGCCTTTAGGCGCTCGGCAACAGCTGAGCTTGGCCCTTTGGAAAAGGAAATCCAGCTTGCTGCAGTAAAGGCAGGTTCAAGCCAGTCTCTTGCAGAGGCGCTCAACTCGATTTCCGACCGCATAGATTCGGAGATACTTCAGCGCACAATCGTGCTGTTTGAAAAGAGCGTGCGTTCAGGCGGCCAGCTTGCCGAGCTTTTAACCGCAATTTCTGAAGAGGTACGAAGAAACCAGGAGTTGAAAGCAGAGCTGATAACATCCACCAAATCCTACACGATTTTCCTTTTCTTCATCATACTCATAGTCAGCCCGGCGCTGCTTGCGGTGTCCGCCCAGTTTTTGGACATCTATGCAGGCATCAAAGGCCAGTTCTCAGGCGAGGCAATAGAAGGGTATTCCCTGCCGTTCTTTTCAGGGGATGTTGTGATAAACTCGGAATTTGCCGTTTTCATAGCATACGCGTCACTGGTAGGCACTGCCTTTTTTGCCTCGGTGCTTATGGGTGTGATTTCGCGCGGAAAAATCCTTTTTGGAGTCAAATATTTCCCATTCTTAGCTATAGGGTCCATCATCGCGTACCAAATAGCGCGCGGAGTCACTGGCGGAATATTCTCCACATTCTAGGATAGTTTTAAGCACAAGAAATTGAAAAGCAATCAGGAAAAGAAAAAAAGCAGGAAATCTGTTCATATTCCGAGGATTTCCTTTGCGCGTTCCACTCTGATGTTCTTTTCACTAATCATCTGTTCAGCAATCGCATCAATCTGCTTTCCTTTCGCGCCAGCCGCTACTGCAACGTTTCGCGCATGAAGTTCCATGTGCCCGCGCTGGATTCCCTCTGTTGAAAGGGCCTTGAGTGCTGCAAAGTTCTGCGAAAGCCCCACTGCTGCAATGATTTGTGCAAGCTCGCCTGAGCTTTTTACTCCAAGCATCTTAACAGCAAGCTTTGCAGTCGGGTGCGTTTTTGTGGCTCCGCCAACCAGGCCTACTGCCATCGGGATTTCGATTTTGCCTTCCAAGTCGCCTGACTTGGTTTTTTTGTATTTTGTAAGCGGCATGCACCTTCCGCTCATCGAAGCGTATGCGTGTGCGCCTGCTTCAACCGCTCGCCAGTCGTTTCCAGTTGCAATCACAACCGCGTCAATCCCGTTCATTATTCCTTTGTTGTGGGTTGCTGCGCGGAAGTTGTCCGCAGCTGCGAACTCGTAAGCGTCCAGAATCCCCTCAATTGCGTCTTCGCCAATCACTTCCTTTTTCCAGACTGCCTTTGCCCTTGCAATCCGCTCCGTTGCAAAATTGGACAGTATTCGCAGTCGGGCTTTTGCGCCAGTCAGTTTTTCAAATTCCGGTGCAAGAGTCTCGCAAAAAGTGTTTACTGCGTTGGCGCCCATCGCGTCCCTGCAATCTATGAACAGGTAAACAACAAGCATTTTTCCTCGCGGAGTGTCGTATTCCTTCACGTCAATTTCCTTTACCCCGCCGCCGTACTTTACCATCGGTGCGTCCGGCTTGTTTGCAAGCTTGATGATTTCCTTTTTCTTTGCAGCAATTTCCTTTGCCGACTTCTTCGCATCCGGCACGTTCACAAGCTGGATTTGCCCAATCATGATCGGGTCTGTTGCTCCTGTTTTGAAGCCTTCTGGAAGCGCAAGCTTTGCTCCGTTGCTTGCAGCAGCAATAACCGATGGTTCCTCAGTTGCCATCGGCACTACCACTTCCCTGTCGTTGATTACAAAATTGACCGCAACTCCAAGCGGCAACTGGAATGTTCCAATTGCGTTCTCGACCATCCTGTCTGCAGCTTCAAATGAAAGCGCGTCAGCGGATTCGAGTGTTTTGATTTCCTCTTCGGAAAGGCCGGTAAATTCTTTTATTTTTGCAAGGCGTTCCTTTCTTGAAAGTTTATAGAATCCGGAGAACGAAGCCATCTAAAATCACCAAAAATCAATTATCCAAAAGCGCATTCCTTATTTTTTACCCAATTGTTGAATCTGAAAGAATCTTTATCCGTGCATCCAGCTTGTTTTTTTTCAAGAATGCAACCGCCTCTTTTGGGACCATTTTTTCCCAGCTCGCGTCTTCCGCGATTATCTTCTGCCTTATCGCAGTTGCGGAAATGTTTTCAACAACTTTCTGGTTGATGATTTTGATTCCGTCGTGCACTCTTGCATTGTAAATCTTGAACAGGTTTTCAGTGTAGTCGTTTGCAGTAAAAATCGCATCAACTTTTGGCGCATAGGAAAGCACGCGAGCAGACCACAAGCCGGATTCTGGCGTGTCCGGAACGGGGATTACGTACGCGCGTTCTGCAAAGCCGTTGGCTTTAAGCACTGAATAAATCATCTCGATGCGCTCGCCTGCAGTTAGCGGGTTTCTACCAGTCAGGTTTTCCTGCGACGAGCCGATGATTATTGCTACTTCATCGTATTGGGAAAGGATTTCCCTGAGTGCGGAAAGGTGGCCGCAGTGTATTGGCTGGAACCTTCCAATGAAGAGTGCGCGTGCCATTGTAAAACCTCAGCCAATCTGGCATTGTTTGTTTTTGTACTTGTGCAACTTCTGCTCTTCCATCATCTTGTCCATCGCTTTTATCATGCATTCGTCAATCCGGGCTTTCCCAACAGCGTTGGCTGCATAAAACAAATTACCGAGAGTGACAAGTGTCTCTTGCGCTTGTTCGCCAGCCTTGGGCGCGGCTTTCTTTACGAGTACTGTTGTCAGAGGCCAGACTTTGTCCTCTTCTGGCGTAAACTGAGATATGTGTACGTCCTTCTCAATTACGAGCGGTTCGTTCGGGACTAAAAAGCGCAGCGGGTGGCGCGGGTCGCGCGTTGCCCCACTCTCATTAAGATGGTCCGATGCCTTCCTGACGAATTCCTTGAAGCTTTCAGTTTCGTGTGCAAAACTAGTTAGCTTCCTCAGGTGCCCCTCTGCTGCCATAATTTCGTATGGTGTCTTTTCTTTTGCGGTAGTGTCAAGGAATTCACAGAATGATGAGATTAGCCGGTCTTTCCTTTTCGGGCACGGTTTGTCCTTAGGGATTCTTACGCGGTTTATAACTTCAATGGGCATATTTTGTTTCTCCTTCTTTTTTTACAAAATACTTTCATCGCGTTGATTTTTTATCCCGGCACTTCATCGCTTCCTGTCGATTTGGTGCGGCTTTTTTAATGGCAAACAGCCGAATACTATTTCAAACAAGCCTACTTAAGTCAATAGGAAACATTGTCATTTATCGGTTGATGCTTATGGTACACGCAGGAATAGCTGGTTACGGCGTATACGTGCCGTATATGAGGATAAAGATTACCGAAATCGCAAAAGTCTGGGGAAAGGACGGTGACAAGTCCGCGCGCGGCCTTGGAGTCTATGAAAAAGCCCTGGGCTCAATTGATGAGGATTCAGCAACTTTTGCAGTTGAAGCTGGCCGCAGGGCTTTTGAGCATTGCAAGCTGGACCCGCAGCGCGTGGAAGCGGTTTATGTTGGAAGCGAAAGCAAGCCTTATGCGGTAAAGCCAACGGCATCCATTGTTGCAGAGGCGCTTGGCTCTACTCCGCACCTTACTGCTGCTGACTTTGAATTCGCATGCAAGGCAGGAACTGCAGGAATACAAGCCTGCATGGGATTGTGCGTAGCCCAAATGATTGACCTAGGCTTGGCAATAGGGTCGGATGCTGCACAGGGCAGGCCAAACGATGCGCTTGAAATGACTGCTGGCGCCGGCGCTGCTGCGTATGTAATTACTTCCAAAAAGGAAGAGCAGATTGCAACAATCGAAAAGACGTACTCTTACACTACTGACACTCCGGACTTTTGGCGCAGGCAGCACGCGGAGTTTCCAACGCATGCAGGCCGCTTCACTGCGGAGCCTGCGTACTTCAAGCATGTCGGCGAGTGTGCAAAGGAAATAATGAAGCGCACGGGCACCAAGCCAGCTGATTTTGATTATTACGTCCCGCACCAGCCGAATGGCAAGTTCCCGGTTCGCATTGCAAAGCTTCTAGGGTTTACTGAAGCGCAAGTAAAGCCAGCTCTTGTAACGCCGTTCATTGGAAACACCTACAGCGGTGCTGCAATGATTGGGCTTTCAGCAGTGCTTGACATTGCAAAGCCCGGGCAGCGCATCCTCGTGACTTCCTATGGCAGCGGTGCAGGCTCGGATGGGTTCATAATCACAGTCAACGACTTGATTGACCAGAAGCGGCCGCCAAAAGCACGGCACTTCTTTGAGCTTATCAACAACAAAACTTACGTAGACTACGCAACTTACGCCAAGCACAGGCGCAAGATAAAGAGCATGTAATTTCGGTGATTTTCATGAGAGGCGTTTCAATTATCGGCGGCGGGCTTTCAAAGTTCGGCGAGCGCTGGGAAGCAAGTTTTCGCGACCTCGTAGTAGAGGCGGGCACTGCTGCAGTCATAGATGCTGGCATCGAAGGCCGCGAAATCCAGGCTATTTACGGCGGGTGCATGTCATCTGGCCGGCTTGTCGGGCAGGAGCACGTTGGCGCGCTCTTTGCGGATTTCCTTGGCCTCAACCCGATTCCAGCCACTCGCTGCGAAGCAGCATGCGCATCGGGCGGAGTCGCCCTTAGGGCAGGTTACCTTGCTGTTGCAAGCGGCATGTATGATGTTGTTGCAGTAGGCGGAGTCGAAAAAATGACTGACTTTGACTCTGCAGATGTTGCAATCGCACTTGGCGGGGCAGGCGACATGGAACACGAGCTTTTCTTTGGAGCGACTTTTCCCGCGCTTTACGCACTCATGGCGCGAAGGCACATGCTCGAATATGGCACTACTGAAGAAATGATGGCGTCGTGCTCTGTGAAGAACCACAAGAACGCAGTTCACAATCCCTACGCACAATATCACAACGAAATTTCAATTGATGATGTGATGAACTCAGGATACATCGCCTCACCGCTAAAACTTTTGGACTGCTCTCCAATTACCGACGGAGCTGCAGCAGTAATTCTTTGCGCATCTGAAAAAGCAAAGAAGTTCCGCGAGGACCCAGTTGAAATCATCGCAACCGCGCAGGCATCAGACACAATTTCGCTTTCCAACAGGCACTGCATGACCGAGCTTCATGCAACCAAGGTCGCAGCAGCTGACGCGTACAAGCAGGCCAAGCTCAAGCCGTCTGACATTGATGTTGCCGAAGTCCACGACTGCTTCTCAATTGCAGAAGTCATGGCAATAGAGGACTTGGGATTTTATGAGAAGGGAAAAGGCGGCCCCGCATCGCTTGAGGGCCTTACTGCGCTCAACTCCGAAATCTCAATCAACACTAGTGGTGGATTAAAGGCAACCGGCCACCCGGTTGGCGCCACTGGCATCAAGCAGGCAGTTGAGATCATGTGGCAGCTGCAAGGAAAAGCCGACAAGCGCCAGGTAAATGATGCTGAAATCGGCATGACCCACAACGTTGGCGGGAGCGGCGCAACTGCAGTAGTGAATATTTACAAGAGACTTTGAAGGCAAATTGATTTCCAGGAAAAGAAAAATGCATTGAAAATTTATCGATGGTGAACTGAAAAATGAAACACCCGTTACCGCTCATATGGAGAATGATTCCAGAAAAGTACTACTTGATGGGTTCGCATTGCACGACCTGCAAGAACGACTATTTTCCATTCCGCCAGATTTGCCCAAAGTGCAGGCGTTTGGGAAAAGTATCCGAAAAGCGCATGCCAACAACCGGCACCATCTTTTCGTTTACCGAAGTCTACGCCCCGCCCTCGGGGTTTGAGTACGAGTCGCCATACCCGCTTGCAATCATCGAGCTTGACAACAAAGTAAAGATTTTAGCGCAAATCATCGACTGCCCGATGGAGAAAATCAAGATTGGCTCGCGCGTTTCGATGCGCTTCCGCAGGGTCGGAGACGATGATGAAGAAAGCGCAATCACGTATGGCTACAAGTTTGCCTTAATCGAAGACTCCGCTTCGGCTCCGACGGCTTCCGTATCCTCCGCAAAGGCCGAAAAGCCAGCCAAGGCCTCTAAGGCAACCGCATCGAAAGACTGATTTTTTTACAGCACGTACTGTTCGCTTTCTTTTTTTTGTTACTACTATTCCAACCCTACAAAATGTAGTGCCGAACCAATTACCAAGTTATTAAATAATCGTAGGCACTACAAACTGGTATGGCATTCATCCGTCGCAAGAGCAAGGGCAACTCCTACTATTATGCTCTAGTTGAGAACAAGCGAATCAGCGGAAAAGTGGTCCAGAAAGCGCTAAAGTACTTCCCGAGCCTAGCAGAAGCAGGAAAGTATGCAAAAAGCCACGGGATGAAAATGAACAACACCGGTCAGGAGTGGATGGATGCCCCCTTGCGGGATGGCCTGCGCCAGAAGCTTGAAAAGCTCAACTCGCTGCGTCCGCTTTCCCCTTCTGTTCTTATGCGGCTGCGTGAAAAGTTCGAAGTTGACATGACCTATAACTCGAACGCCATAGAGGGGAACCGGCTTACTTTGCGCGAGACGTGGCTGGTCCTGCGAAAGGGCATCACCGTACGTGGAAAGTCGGTAAAGGAGCACCTTGAGGCAACAAACCACGCAGAAGCCATAGGATTACTTGAAAAGTTTGCAGACTCAGGCAAAAAAATCTCGGAAGCCGATGTGCTTGCGCTTCACGCAGTCATTCTAGACAAGATTGACCCGCAGAACGCGGGTTTCTACAGGCACGAGGCGGTTTTCATTCAAGGCTCTAGCCTGCGCCTTCCAAAGTGGAACGATGTGCCACAGTTAATGAAAGCAGTTTATTCAGAACTTAACAACGTAGGCAAGGGCGTTGACGCCATATATTCGTCTGTAAAAATCCATCACGATTTAGTTCGCATCCACCCGTTTGTGGATGGCAACGGAAGGCTTGCCCGGCTTTTGATGAACCTGCGCTTGATGCGTTCTGGCTTTCCGCCAACCATACTGCGCAAGGAGGAGCGGCGAGGATATTATTCGGCGCTTGAGAAGGCAGATGCGGGAGATTTCAGGCCGCTTGCAATGCTTGTCGGAAAGGACGTTGAAATGTCGCTTGACTTGTACTTGGGTGCTGTAAAATAGGCGGCGTACGACTAGGTTCCCTATTTTTTCTATCGCATTTTTCTCACAATTTGTAATACTTTTATTCGTCGCCTGTCGCATCGAGCAGGACTTAAAAGAGCCTGTCATCAAATTTATTTTATGAAAGTAGTGGTTGCCATAACCGGCGCATCGGGAATCGCATACGGCGTGCGGCTATGCCAGGAACTGTCCAAGCAAAAGGGTGTAGCGCTTGACATCGTAGTAAGCGAGGGTGCAAAGCTTGTGATGGACTATGAGACGGGCGGAAGAAAAAAGGCGATGGCATCACTAGCAAAATGCGCCAAAGTATGGGACGAAGACGCAATCTTTGCCCCGTTTGCCTCCGGTTCCAACGCGCCTGACGCTTTCATAGTATGCCCCTGCTCGATGAAGACACTTGCAGCAATAGCACACGGATATTCGCACAACTTAATTGCGCGCGGAGCGGAAGTGGCTTTGAAGGAAAGGAAAAAACTGATTATTGTTCCGAGGGAAATGCCAATCTCATCAATCCAGCTTGGCAACATGTACAACCTCTCGCTTGCAGGCGCGGTAATAATGCCCCCCCAGCCGGCGTTTTACAACAACCCTAAGGACTTGGATGACATAATCAACTTTATAGTCGGCAAAGTGCTTGACTCAATAGGAATAAAGAGCACGCTTTACAAGAGGTGGAACTTCAAATGAACCTCCGCACTTTCATCGCAAAATTGGAAAAGCAAGGCAAGATGCAAAAAATTTCAAAGCCCGTATCGCAGGACTTGGACGCAGCTGCAGCAGTCAACGCGCTTGGAGAAAAGCCAGTCATATTCGAAAGCGTCTCTGGAAAAAAGTTCCGCGTGGCAGCTGGCATGGTTTCGTCACGCGAGCTTGTCGCGGATGCCCTTGGCATCACTCCACAAAAGCTGGTTCCAGCACTTGCAAAAGCAATCGATGCGCCCAAGAAACCGAAAATAGTCTCTTCGAAAGACGCGCCCTGCCAGGAAGTAGTAGATGCCAAGGTCGACCTTGACTTATTACCGCTTCTCCGCTATTTTCCATCAGACGGTGGCCGTTACATCACTTCAGCAATTGCAATTATCAAAGACCCTGACACGGGCCCGAATGCGTGCTACCATCGCATGATGCAAATCGGAAAGGATAGGTTCACCGCGCGCCTTGTGGAACAGAGGCAGACTTACAATACTTACCAAAAGCTCAAATCGCAGGGAAAGGAACTTGAGGTTGCATTCTGCATAGGGAATTCAACAGCAGTGATGCTTGCTGCAGCCATTTCCGCACCAACAGGCGTTGACGAGATGGCGATTGCAAACGCGCTTGACGAAACGCCGATGGTAAGATGCAAGACCAAGGACTTGCTGGTGCCTGCAGAAAGCGAGTTCGTGCTCGAGGGGCGCATCACTTTTGAAGAAGCTGATGAAGGTCCGTTTGTTGACCTTACGGAAACCAATGACATAGTCCGCAAGCAGCCCGTAGTTGTAATCGACTGCATCACCCACAGAAAGGACGCAATCTACCAAACATTATTGCCGGGGATGTGCGAGCACAAGAACTTGATGGGAATGCCGCGCGAGCCCACTATATTACGCGAGGTTTCCAAGGTCTGCGAGTGCAGAGACGTCGTGCTTACAAACGGCGGGTGCTCGTGGTTCCACGCAGTAGTGCAAATCAAAAAGAAAAATGATGCAGAGCCGCAAAAGGCAATCGCAGCAGCGTTCAAAGGTCACACTTCGCTCAAGCACTGCGTAATCGTTGACGAGGACATCGACATCTGCAACCCGCAGGCAGTTGAGTGGGCGATTGCAACTCGCTTCCGTGCAGACTCTCGGCTTTACGTTTTCAAGGACCAGCCCTCTTCTTCCCTTGACCCGATGGCAGACAAGCCGCCGAAGGAGAAAGCAAGAGTGGCGAAGATGGGCTTGGACGCAACCATCCCTCTTTCCGACCCAAAGAAGCCGGTTGCAAAGTTCAAGCGGCTTGACTACAAGAAAATCAACATCAACAAATTCCAATAATAATCAATTAAGTTAGGCACTACACGTGGCAACATGGACCTTTCCAAATCTGAGCAAAAAATCCTAGACGGAGAACAAAGCGAAGCCTCGGCAAAAGCAATGGCAATACTGCAGGCAGTAGGGAACATCTACGGTGCCGACAAGCTGATTCCAGTCACCAGCGCCCAAGTCGCAGGAGTAAGCTACAAGACAATTGGAGATGCGGGCCTTGAGTTTTTGCAGGACTTTGCAAAAAAGGGCGCAAAGGCAACAATCCCATCCTACTTGAACCCTGCTGGAATGGACTTGAAGGACTGGAAAAAGATGGGAGTTCCTGCTGCGTTTGCAAAAAAACAGCTTGCAATAATGGATGCATATGCAAAAATTGGCATCTCTCCAACTTGCACTTGTGCTCCTTATCACATTGGAATACGACC
>JBAZHM010000031.1:0-11460 GCA_041652355.1 Candidatus Micrarchaeia archaeon
AGTTGAAATTTCCTCGCTGCGAATTACTGGACTCATTTGGAACGCCTTGTAAGCAGCGCCACGAAACCGGCGCTGACAAGAGTGGGAAACCACAACCGCGCAACATCAAAGCAGAAGAAAACCGCGACCAGAAGCGGGACTGGGTACGCGCCCTGGAGGAGGAAAACGCCAACCATCTCAATCAGGCCGAAGCCGTGCAGGAATGGGATTTTGGATGCAAAGAACGTGACTGCGAAGGCTCCTGCTGCAAGCACTATCCCGGGGTCGACGTTGAATGCAAGGAAACACGAGTAGAACGCCACCAACTCGAATGCAAGCGAGACTGCTATAAGAAGAACCGACTCCTTGGAAAGAGTTGCAAGCATCCTGCGGAAATCCTTCGAGCCTTTGTGTACGTATTCCGGAAGAAGCTTCCTTGGCAAAAACTTCTCAACCCAAGCAAGGCGGCCCAGGAAGAAATAGAGCAGGACAACTGACACGATGCTTACTGCTATTCCTGCCATTGACGCATAGAGTATCTCAGAAGAAAGGCCCGCACCATACAGGACCAGGAACGCTCCCGCAGCTACTGCGGAAAAAACGATTTTGTGAAGCTTGGTCGCAAAGCTTGAAAGCACGATGTGAGACATACCCGCTGCGTCGCGGCGCGAAAAATAGCCGCGAAGAGCGTCAGAGCCAACGCCCATTGGGGTGAGCGCGCCAGCAGCAGCTGCAAAGGTGAGCAGGGCCGCTTCCTTTCGCTGGATGCCTGCTGACTTTGCCCACGCAAGGGACCAGAAGAATATGCTTGCAAGGTAGGCTAAAAGCGCCAGGCCAAGCATCGGCCAGTCCGCACCAACCAAGTAGTTCTCCCCGCCCAGGAACTTGATAACTGCGTAAGCTATTGCGCCTAGGACGAACAGGTAGGCTAGGGCAGAGAGGGCTTTGTTGCGCATGGACTTTGCATCTGATTCCGAAACCAAATTATTCACTACTCCCACACACCCTACTCTTTATGCATTATCAACAATCTAGGCAATAAAAAACGGCCTGAGAAGAAGAAAAAGCGCGGAGGGTGGGATTCGAACCCACGCACCCCTTACGGAGTAACAGATTAGCAGTCTGCCGCAATGGCCACTATGCGACCCCCGCGCAAGAAGAACAATATTGTGGTAAAATACCAATAAAAACTGGCTCGTGCTTTTGGCACAGCTTGAAAGTATGGCGGGCAAGCCCAACATCGTCTGCACCTGACGCAGCCGCTTATCGCAGATCCCTTTCTCGCCCTTGTATCTTTGGAGCACGCGTGGCATGCCCTTATAGTTGCTCCTTCCGGCCTGGCTCGTTCAGGATGCAACGCGTAACCAAAGGCAAGGGGTCGACGATTGGGACTGCGGGCGAAAGCGCCATGTACAGCCTCTGCAGGACATCACCCTCCTCAAAGGGGTTGGAGTAACAGGAAACCCTTAGCTTCCCAGCTAGCCCGCCGAAAAAAGAATGCATCCAATGCCTAATAAGGCAAGCGGAAACCAGCTGGAAAAGCCAAATTTGACATGAAAAAAATACTGTTTTTACGAGTGAGGCACACACAACTGTTTTTATATTTTGGCAGAATACACCAAATAGTATAATTTAACGCAAACTGCGCTTATGCAGGGGTTGGTTATCATGGAAGAAATAATCTCCGAGGCACTCAAAACCTCGACACGGACAGTATCACACGGAATAACCGGCTCTGGGCCAACAAAAGACTTTGAGTTCCAGACGCCAAAAATCATGGTTATTGGCGCAGGAGGCGCAGGATGCAACTCAATCAACCGCCTTTCAAAGATTGGAATCCGCGGAGCTGAAATGGTTGCAATCAACACTGACAAGCTTCACTTGGGAATGATTTCGGAAAGCGTAAAGAAAGTGCTCATCGGAGCGTCAATCACGCGCGGGCTTGGAGCAGGCGGCTACCCCGAAGTCGGGCAAAAGTGCGCCGAAGCATCAAGGCCGTACCTGGAAAAGCTTCTGGACAACGTTGACATGGTATTCCTCACAACCGGAATGGGAGGAGGAACTGGCACTGGAAGCGCGCCAGTCATTGCAAATATCGCAAAGGCAAAGGGTGCAATCGTAATCAGCATTGTCACATACCCGTTTGCACTTGAGCGCGCACGCATCGAAAGGGCAGACGAAGGCCTTGCAAAGCTCAAGGAACAGTCCGACACCATCATCGTAATTGACAACAACAGGCTCGTGCAAATCGTGCCTAACTTGCCAATTGACCAGGCGTTCGCAGTTGCGGATGAGATTATCGCACGCGCAGTCCGCGGAATCACCGAGACAATCACCACGCCATCGCTGGTCAACTTGGACTTTGCCGACGTTCGCGCAGTAATGAGCAACGGAGGAGTGTCCATGATTGCAGTAGGCGAGGCAAAGGGCACCGGACGCGAGGAGAACGTCGTCAAGAACACGCTCAACCACGCCCTGCTTGATGTGGACTACACAGGCGCAAAGGGAGTCCTTTTGCATATCACTGGCGGATCGGACATGACTCTTGGAGAATGCAACCACATTGGAGAAGCGCTCACCGAGCAGGTTGACCCGCACGCAACAGTAATCTGGGGCGCAAGGATTGACCCGGGATTTGAAGGCAAGATTGAGGCAATAGCAATCTTTACCGGAGTGCAAAGCCCGTACGCAATGGGCCGCGAAACGCCATCAGCTGCAAAGAAAGGCAAGTACAAAACCGACATGGGCGGCTTGGACGAGATTGCATTCTAGGAAACCGGAAGCTTTTCCGGTCCCTTAACCTTTTTCTTTTCCCCTCTTCTTTTTTCAATTTTTCCAAAACTTTTGGCTTTCTCTTTTAAACCTTAAGTTGCAAACATATTGGATATCAATGACAGTGACAGGAAACGACATAATCGAAAACTGCCGCAAGTGCTATGTGGACAATGGCTACGGAGTCCGCCTCGAGCCGAGGGGAAGCGAGTACGTCTGCAAGTACTGCAATTCAAGGTATGCCATTGAAGGCGGCCTGATGAAGCGGCTTTAGAAAAATTCGGTGTTTGACAATGGACCACATTAACCCGGAAATTGACGAGCGCAAGCTTCGCGACATATTCAAAAACGCAGTTGAGAAAGGCGCGATTGATGCAGACATACATTTTGACGCGCACGGCACAAAAAAAGACGCTGTTGAGAACTCGCTTATTGACATGATTGCACGGTTGAGCAAAGAACAAGGCGTGCTATACTGCAAAGGGGAAATCGAACAGGCCATAGAAAACAACGACCTTTACTCCTGCTCTGCTGAGATTCACATACTCGTGTACAACTATAATACCCTGATCAACCTAGGTGTCAAGTACGCTCCAATTGCAGTTGAGATACGCGCGCCCAAAAAAATAGTGCTCGAACTGGAGGAAGCGCAAAGCTGCGTCCTTGACGTGGGCCAGGCATCGCAGGACTTTGCAAAGATGTTCTTTGAAAAAGTCATGAATCCTGCGGACTTTGCCAAGTTCAATGAGCAGGTTACGGCACGCGCAAAGCTTGGCGAGATGCTTAGAAACAAAGCTGCTGCGGAAAAGAAGGACTAATTTTTAGTGCCGCACAGCGGGCAAAAGAATCAGACACTATACCTAGTGGGCTGTATCAAAGTCAGGATGTACGAGCGGTCCTCGTTGGTAGTCAATAGCTCGTTGCGGAAGCCAACGTCAAGCAAAAGCTTGGTTATCGAGTTCTCGTTGTACTTCTTGGAGCGCACCAGGAGTATTTCCTCGTATTTTCTGAGCAAAACCTTCTCTGAACCAATCTTGGCTTGCGCGTCGCATTTGAATTTGAGACGTATCTCGACTTGCTGCTCCTTTTCATTCCAGCGAACACAATACTCCGCATCGGAGTCAGTGATTCCCATCCTACGCGGCAGGTTGAGCAGTATCTCGCGTATTGCATCCGACTTGCTGTAGCGCTCAACTATGAGGTTGACGTGTGAGAGGTTGGCAAGTTCAGTGCCAATTAGGAAGAAGTCGTCTGAACACATGGAATCGCGAAAGTTGGAAAGCACCCGGTTGGTGTCCGAGAAGTTGCCAAGAGTGTTGCCAAAAAACAGAAAGAGGTTGGAATAGCAGTTCTTGCTCAAATCATAGGAAACGTCAGCGAAGTTGCCAGCCTCAAAGTCAAGCTCATGCGGGATTATAACCATTTTTGGAAGCGCCGCATGCACGGTTTTTGACGCAAGCTCAAGCATCTCTTTGCTGATGTCAAAAGGAACGTACCTCACCTCGAAGCCCATCTCAACGGCCTTGCGAAGAACAGGAACTGCTGCGTTGCCGTTGCCACAACCTAGGTCAACCACGTTGAGCTTTTTCTTGCCTGAGAAGGAATTGAGAAAATCCGTAAGCCGCTTATCCACAAGCTTCTTTTCCATGCTGCGGATGCCACCATTTTCCTCTTCGCGGGAAATCTTATCCCATAAGTAGGCACCCTCGCCCATGTAGGCATACTTCATCGGCAGCTCGCCGCGACCCTTGAGGGAGGTTAAAATTTCAAATTCCTGCTTCTTGGTGAACATCGTACATTACCAGATAACAGAATAACCGCAAAGCAGGCTTAAAGCGTTTGCGGAATTATGAAAAAAAAAAGAGAAAGAACAGATTAGGCGCGCTTCTGAAAGACTTCCTTCATGAAGTCTCCGTACGCTGGCCGTGTGATGAGGATTCCTACTAGCACGCCTATGACAGTGGACATTCCAAAGCCGACTATTTCAACGATTCCGGACAGGATAAGGGGAAGCATTGCTGCAACAACCACGCCTGCAACAGTGAAGATCACATAGAACGCTTTCTTGATGCGCTCCTTGACTTCGTACTCGTCGTGCGAGTCATCCTCGTCGTCTGCCTTGCCCTTGCGGAGCATCTCTTCAGTAATCACAATCTGGTCTGCAACACCGCTTCCCATCAGGACTATGATTCCTGCCATTGCAGAAAGGTCCAAAGTGCCAAGGAGGCATCCGATTATTGCAGTTGTAAGCAAAACTTCGATGCCATTGAATATGATTATCGGAAGCACGAGCTCTATGTGGCGGTAGCGGATGAATATCAAGAGGCTGACTGCGATGATGCCTACTATTAGCGCAAGCCAGCTGTACTGCATGAAGCGCTCTCCAAGCGAGGGTGCGACTGAGAACGAGCTGCCAATTGAAGTGGATACTGGAAGCTTTCCTCCAGAAATGACGCTTTTGAGTTCACGGAGTGAAAGGATTGCATTTGCCTGCTGCTCTGCTGCAGTTGCGCCTGTTCCCGGGCCGGAAACTTGGAACATCTGCACAACGCGGCCATCAGCAAGCTGCGGCGACAGGGTTGGCGAAGATATCAGGCCAATTGCTTCCCAGCGTGCAACAACAACTGAAAGGGGCGAAGTTACTGATTCCAAAGCAGTATAGGACGGCCTCATCTCAACAGAAGTAACGCGCCTTACGGTGGTGTTGCGCGCCTTGATTGCTGCTGCAACTGCAGGAAACTCCTTCTCAATTCCTTCCTCTACAACGATTGTGGTGTAGTTTGATGAAATGGTAAGGTTTGCTGCATCCTCTGCAAAGACAAGCACATCCTGGTCCGCCTGCTTTTTGAGCGCATCATTAAGCGCGGGAGTTATGCTGTCTGAAACAAAGCCCAAGCTCGTATTGGGCATTACCGTTGCTTTGCGCGCGATTATGACTGCGTATTGGGGCCGGTCAAGGAACATGTAAACCGGATAGCTGCCCTTTCCTTCGCCTGCTTTTGCAAAGCGTTCACCGCCATCGCGGCTTACTGCAAACCCAAGCTCCCAGATTTTTCCAGTAGAAGAGTCGATTACGCTTTCCTGGTTTGAGCCGCCCACTGCGCCGGGAAGCACGTCATTTCCTGAAATTGCCACTTGACCATCAATAATTGCCTCGAACCGGCCTTGCTGCTTTAGGATGTTGCGAACGCTTTCAATTGCCTCGGGGGAAGCTTTTGGGATTTCCACCAGGATTTCATTATTGCCAACCGGCCTCACAATAGACTGAGAAAGACCATACTTGTTGATGCGCAGCTTCAAAGTCTCAACTATGGAGTCCATGGTTGCAGAATCCACGCTCTGGTCAAGCGTGATTGGAATGCGCACTCCGCCAGAAAACTCTATGCCCGTGTTAAGACCCTTGAACCAGATTAGGGCGAATGCAATGAGCACGCATGCAAATACCAGCTGAATTCGCCGGTTCTTTGCAATGCGGAGCCATTTGACTTTTGATGCCATGAAAAATCACATACTTTATTTCTTGCCATAATGCAAAATCAGTACGGCATTGCCGAACCAAGTTGCTATGAAATCCACTACTGCGCCGATTACTGCTACGGTTGCAATCTGGTAGTACGTGGATATCTGGAGAATCATCGAAGCGCCCAAAAGCACTCCGTAGGAAATGATGGTTGCAAAATTAATCATAACAGCCATCTTCATAGCCTCAAAGGCACGCTCCTGCGCGGTGCCGTCCGAGCGCTTGAGCACACGAACAGTAAGAAGCACGTCAGTGTCAAAAGAAAACGCTATGAGCATCAAAAGGGCTGCAAAGGATGCAAGCGTAAGCGGGATTTGGAAAAATGACATCACTCCGAGGGTGATTACAATGTCCGAAACCGCGCCAAACACAACTGCAAACGATGGCAGCAGCGAGCGGAAGATTACAAAAACTACAAGGGAAGTAAGAAGGAAGGAAATAACCAGAATTGAAACGGTCTTGTTAAGGAAGAACTTGCTTAAAGTCGAGCCGACTTCCCGCGCGGAATACGATGAGACGGGAATTACGGATTTCACGGATTCAATGACGCTTTTCTGGTACGAATCCTGCTTTGCAACGTAAGCTTCGTGCGCAACAAGATAGGCATTGTTGGCGTCGCCGGTCACTGCGGAATTGTCCCCAATAAGTGAAAGCACAAGCTTTGCCTGCACAGTCACGTTCGTTCCAAGGTCCGCAACCTTCTTTTGGCTTTCCTCAAGCTGTGCAGGAGTGACTGATCCAGATTCTATCTGCGACTGCAGGTAAGTAAGCTCCAAGTTTGCAGAATCATAATCGGTCTTTAGCGAGTCAAGTTCCTTTGAAGCAGCTGAAGCCTGCTCAAGGGCCTCGCTTGGCCCAAGCTCTATCTCAACACCATAATCTCCTTCAGGAGAGGTGAACTTGCGCACTTCCACGCTGGAAGAATACTGCGAAAGCTTGTCTTTTAGCACCGCAGTATCAATTGATGAAGCATTGCTATATACAGTAAGCAAAGTCCCGCCCTTAAAGTCAAGACCGTACGTTACCCCAGGGTAGACAAAAATGCAGAACAGCGACAAGACCATCAGTAGGATCGGAATCGCTATGAGCTTGTTGTAATGCTTCCAATGAAATGGATTCTTCATCCGAAATAAACCCCAAAAAATTTAGGCGATAAAAAAACGCCTAGACCTTCAAAAACCTCAAATGCCAATATAAGAGTAAATTATTCCTAATTCGCCAAGGTTAATAACCATTTTTATAAGCCAAGGGCGAACCTGCGGTTCGCTCGAGGACACCCAGTCCTCGGCGCCTCGGGAACGAAGTTCCCGCGGTCCCCTGTGGTAACCCACCTCCCTTTTTAGACTTAAGTTGATAAAGAATATTCCACCCAATGCAGGGGTAGCAAGAGACTGATCGTCAGCGTCGGGGGCACCGCCGGTTCCCCCTTGTCCTGACCGGACGTTCCCCCTCCCGAAAGGATAAAACAGTTGTCAGACAAGTAAATTACACTCATTATGCAGGGGTAGCAAAGCCTGGTCAAATGCGTAGGACTCAGAATCCTATCCTTTAGGGGTTCGAGGGTTCAAATCCCTCCCCCTGCATACGTCTGCTTCTAGACCACTTCTTTTTTTTATTGCTGACGCTCTGAACTTTTCCTGCCTTGTTTTCATGGTGCTCTTGAAGCGCTTTAGGTTTATAACGTCTGCACCGTAAGCCTAGTATGAAGAAACAAACCAAGATTCCGCCAATTCGTTTTTTCATGACTGGCGGAACAATTGACTCTAAATTTGACCCTTTGACGCGCGAAGTCAAACCATATTCTCGTTCAATTATTCCAAATTACGTTAAGCGCTTGAAATTACCGAACAAGACAACATTCATGACAATCTGCATGAAAGACAGCCGCGACTTGAACAATGATGATTTGGAAAAGCTAACAATGGAAATTGAAAAGAGCCGTTCGCCTTACGTCATCGTAACCCACGGCACGTATACAATCGCTCAAACTGCCAAGAAATTGGAGAAAAATGACGCCCTAAGCGCAAAGACAATAATGCTCGTAGGTGCGATGAAACCTTTGAAGTCCAGGGGTTCTGACGGCGGATTCAACCTTCGTCAGGCAATTTCAAAGGTATGCACCCTAAAACCTGGAATTTACATTCTCGTAAAGAAAAAGTTTCTATCGAAAAAAGAAGCAGGACGGCTCCATTAGACTAGATATATAGTGAAACTAAATTGTGTCTCTGATAATTCGCCTCTAGGAGTCCCATGAGCGCACTCCCCCTGCACTTAGAACACACCTAGAGGCAAACCTTGTCTCAAGCGACTTGTTTTCATATTCAGAGACACGATTCCCGACTTTTTAACCTCTGCACCGATTTGGAGCGCGACGAAAATCATTTCGTCCATATAAAAAAAACCACCATGCTGAATTCAACTGATAGCTTTGCACATAAACTCTTGCTTGCACAAATACGTCTCTAGTTGCACAACCATCAGATTTTGGTAGCTTTGAGGATTATCATGTGTGGATTGTTTATTTCAGGCTCAACCATTTTACCTACTTTAGCTATTGCTTCTTTTGTTGGCTTAACAGGATGCCAAATAATATTAGTAAAACCAGCTTTCCTTAAGGCGTGTTCATAGTCCTCTTTAGGCCACCAATGGAAATTGAATGACGTTTGAGTTTTATCCGTTCCATAAGTCATGTGCGTCCTAAGCACGTCGCCAGGCTTCAGCTCTTCCTCTGGTTTTCCGTTTATTTCCTGAGTTTTTTGCAAAGGATAATCAAAGATGGGTAATTCGGGGTGAGGTAACATTGCTACAAATTTTCCGCCACTTTTTAATTTCCTTGCAGGATTTTCAATAAGTTCGGCAAGAGTGTCTTTACTATCTGCATAGTTCAGGAGGAAAATTGCGGTGATAACATCTGCTTGTTCTTTGAGTTTATTAAAATCAAATTTTGCTACATCTCCAACGTTGTAAGAAATGTTAGGTAAGTCAGCATCTTGTTTCTTGGCTTCTTCAATCATCTGTTTTGAAATATCTATTCCATGAACCTTTCTTGCCCCGGCTCTGGCAAGTTTCCTAGTGTAATACCCGTTACCGCAAGCTAAATCAAATACTACTTTTCCAGCTACGTTACCTAGGTGCTCGTCAAAACTAGGGTCTTTCAAACCCCAACGGTCAGGAGATTCATTAACGCCATGCAAATATTGAGTAGAAATATGGTCGTACTGCGTTCCGTTAGTTTTTTTCATACACAATAACCATTCAAACTTACTTAAGTAAGTTATCTAATAACAAAATTTGGCGCTCTTTATTCTTTGCACAACTTTAGCCATGAACGAAGGCAGCACATGCATCTGACCACCCGAAAACCACACTTATAGATTGAGACACAATTGTGTCTCTGGAAGTTCGCTTCTAGATGTCTAGGCAGGGCACTCCCCCTGCATACTTCAAACTATAACTTTTGCTTAGCGTCTCGACCTTGAAGAAAACACGAATGCTTGTATGGCTACATTTTCATAAACGAATGTAATTGTAGCCATATGACAGCCCTACAAAAGTTATAAAAAGTAAGACCGTCTTACTAAGTATGTGATTTTTACATGACAAGCAACGCTGACATAGTTGTGATGTCGTCCAAAGGGCAAGTGGTAGTGCCAAAGGGCGTCCGGAACGCTGTTGACGCTGACATTGGCACTCAGTTCGTTGTCTTTGGCAGCGGCAGCACGATAATCCTTAGAAAAATAGAGGTTCCGAGCTTCTCCCAAAAAGAGCTTGAAAAAATGGTGGCGCAAAGCGAAAAAAAACTCAAGCAAGCAGGATTCGTCACCGAACAAAGCCGCCGTAATCTGGTGGAAGAAGCAATAGCGCAAACGCGCAAAAGGTGAGCCTGTGCCTTCGAAAATAGTTTGCGACACCAACACGCTGGTTTCGGGCTTTCTTTGGAAAGGCAACGAATACCAGCTGCTCTCAAAGGTGCTTGAAAGAAAAGCAATACTCTTCATTTCGCCGGCACTATTGTCGGAATTTGCAAGGGTGCTGGAATACCCGAAACTCCGGCCATTCATACCAAACCCTGCTGAACTGACAGGAAAGCTGGAGTCAATCGCTGTTTTCGTCGAGCCTAAGGAGACGGTTGAAATAATAAAAGAAGACCCTGATGACAACAAAGTGCTTGAGTGCGGCCTCGCGGCAGGCGCGGACATCATCGTGTCGGGTGACAACCACCTCCTAAAACTGAGGGCATTCAAAGGCATTCCGATTATAACGACCAATGCAGCCCTGGAAAGACTGGGCAGCAGAATCTAGCATCAAACGTGTGCCTCTCCCCCTGGACTTTTCAATTCAGCGCTTAGCACGCGGATATACTATAGACGGCCCTGCTGCGGTTGCCAAAAGCACAAGAACCCAGAGCCTGCCTTGGAATATGTTATAGTCCGCAAGGAGCTTTTCCCACGAGTTGCCCATTATGTAGTGGCCGAAGATAAACTCAAAGAGTATTGTCATCAAAAGCCAGGCAACCCCGATTGCAAGAAGCTCTTTTTTTGTGTACGTGATTTTCGTAAACTTGAAGAATGCATACATTGCGATGAAAAACAGCGAAATTCCAGTAAAGCAGCTGATTTGGTGCGCAACTAGATCACCAAAAGACGGCAAGAAAAAGACTACACGAATTGTACCATTGAGTATGGCGATGATTACAAGCCCAAACCAGAACAAAAGCGGGTAAAGATATTTTTTCACAAAATATTTTTGAGGGGAAATATTTAAGTCGGTACGCAGACTGGTATGCTAATGGACAAAATTAGAATTGCCTTCGCAACTATAGTGCTGCTTTTCCTATACACCCAGGGCGTCTCACTTTCGCTTGTCGTTATCCTTGGCCTGATGCTTGCGGCAATACTTCTTTTCAAAGACAAGCTCTGGAAAAAAATAGACGAGATATTCGACTCGCAAAAAGCAATTCCGAAGGAACCCAAGTGGCTGCGATGGGCAATAGTGTTCGCAGCATTCATGCTTGCGTACTACTTCGTAAAATTCGCCGCATTCTACTTGCTTGGGCTTGCTGGCTTTGACGTGCAGGCAGAGCTAATCAAGTCGATGAACGTGACGCAGTAGAGTAGTTAGCGTCTGTACGTGTGATGCCCTGCGTTCAAACTCATTTTGCCTTCTTCTTTCCCGCGGGTGCCGGCTTG
>JBAZHM010000032.1:0-11256 GCA_041652355.1 Candidatus Micrarchaeia archaeon
AAAGAAGCTTGAGAGCGTGCTTTGCAGCGCAAGGGCAACCGCCAAGCCTCCAATTCCTAGTGCGGTCACAAGCGGGGTGATTTCGATATCCATGCGCTGGAGGATTATGATGAGTGCAAACAGGTATATCGTGATGCGCGAGAGCCAGTGCAGGATAGGGACGATGTCTTTGTTAATCTTGAGGCCGGCCTTGTTCTTGGGGTCTATGGCGTAGTCCTTCATGTACCAGACGACGATTGCGCTTACTATTTTTGAGGTAAAGTGGCCAGTCCATAGGACGAGCGCGTTTTGGAACCAGAAGCCGAAGTCCCTTCCGTAAAATACTGCGCCGGCCACAAACGGCTCAATGGCGAAGTAGAAGCCAAGCAGGATGCCGAGCATGCGGATTGGCTCCTCAACAACTTCTATTATCCGGTCGTCAAGGGTGGTCTTGGACTTGCTAACCAGCGGCTTGATTATCCTGTTGAGTATCAACAGCACTATCTCTGCGGCTATTACCAAGCCGATAATTGGAAGAACTACCCTGAACAAAACGTCGATGTTTTCTAACATTCCTACCCAACCGTTTTTTGTCCCGTATATTGTTTGCCTTTCCCTCTATTAAAACAACTTGTGCCCTGGGCACTTCTCTAGCCGAATTTTATCTTGACGTCGAGCAGATTGTAGCAAAAGCGGCTATGTGTGTAGGGTAATCCTCGTGTATGTTACTAGCGTCTTACGAGTTTAGAATATTGAAATAACGGAAAAACCAACTATTTATCTTATCCTTGGCATACCTGTGTGAGAGGTATTGGATTATGACATTGGAAAGAAGAATGGGCGAGGCGTTCAACCTTGATGACGAGGGCTGGCTGCGGCACGCCAACCCGTTGAGTTACATGACGCGCTTTACCGTGCTTCCTATCCTTGTCATTGCGTTCTGGAGCAGGGCTTGGCTTGGTTGGTATTCAGTAATACCTGTCCTGCTTGGTTTACTGTGGGCATATGTAAACCCGCGGGCATTTCAAAAACCCGCCACCACAAAAAACTGGCTGTCCAAGGGCGTCCTTGGTGAGCGCGTTTGGCTCAACCGTGACAAAATTTCCGTTCCCGACCGTCACAAGCTAGCCCCAAACGTCCTTTCGTTGGTAGGTGGGCTGGGGCTTCCTCTACTTGTCTGGGGGGTTTATGCGTTCGAAGTCTGGCCCACAATTACCGGGCTTGCGTTAATCTACCTTGGAAAGCTGTGGTTCATGGACCGTATGGTTTGGCTGTATGAGGATATGAAACACGTGCCGGCTTACAAGAAGTGGCTGTACTGATTTTGCATCGTGTTCGACGCCCTTGCTGAACACCTTTAAAATTCGGGCAAGCGTTATCATCTTATGCTCGAATCTTCGTTCCTACTCCTAGGCCTCACGATAGTGGCAGGCTTCTTCAGCCTGATGTTTTTCGAACGGACGAAAATACCCGACGTCCTTCTTCTAATGGCGATGGGCGTGCTGGTTGGGCCGGTGTTCAAGCTTGTAGACACCAACCTGCTGGCAGGCTTTGCGCCGTTCCTTGGCGGAATAGCGCTCATAGTGATAATGTTCGACGGCGGGATGAACCTCAACATCAAGCGCGTCCTCGGCGAGCTTGCGCCCGCATCAGCATTCACGCTTGGCGTGTTCCTTGCCACCGCCGGATTAACCACCATAATAATGAGTTTGGCCTTCAACTGGCCGCTTCTTGCCGGCCTGCTTCTTGGCGTAATAGTCGGAGGCACATCGAGCAATATAGTGATACCCATCGTTTGCCGCCTGAACGTCAGCGACAGCGCCAAGATGCTTTTGAACCTTGAGGCTGCGCTCACCGATGCTTTGTGCATAGTCTTTGCCATAACGCTTATAGCCTTCATGAACGCGCAGACGATAGACGCCTCAACTGTTGCAAATAGCCTTATTGGCTCGTTCGCCATAGCCGGGTTAATCGGCGGTCTGGCCGGCCTCGCGTGGCTGCGGATACTTCGCATACTCGAAGGCAAGGAGTTCGCATACATGCTGACGCTGGCCGCGCTGTTCATACTCTACGCGATAATAGAGGGCGTGAAGGCGAACGGCGCAATAGGCATACTCCTATTCGGCCTGATAGTCGGAAACGCCGGTTTCCTGCTTCCAAACGGCGAAAAGAAGCCGTTGGACTATGTGCTTCGGGGCTTCCAATCCGAAGTGTCGTTCTTCGTGCGCACGTTCTTCTTCGTTTATCTCGGGATAATATTCAACCTCTCGGCAGTCACGGAGTCGGTGCTGATTATTTCCATGGCAGTCTTGGTTGGCATTTTCCTTGCAAGATTCTTCGTAACCCGCGCGTTCACCAAAGTACAGTCTTACTTCCGGCCGTACCAGACCATAATAACGACCATGATGCCGCGCGGCCTTGCTGCGGCCGTACTTGCCGGCTTGCCTGCTGCAAACGGCATCAGCATACCAAACTTTCAGGAAGTAGTGTTCCTTCTTATAGTATTGACTAATCTGGTGGCAACGGTTGGCGCCATGCTCTACAAGCCTCCGGAAGAGTCTGCTGCCCGGCCCCGAGTGGTAAGTGCGTCTTCGTCCGGCTCTGCACCAAACCCGGCTGACACGAAAGCTGATGGGCAGCAGGCTTCGTAGCGCCGTGGCTGTTCGTTCTCAGAAGTAATACCAAATCGACTTGTAGTCTTCCGGGTCTTCGCCATCCGCCTCAAGACGCTTCAGGTAGTCGTAGATTGAGACGTCTGTATACACGTACGGCTCCATAAGGGCAAGCTGTGATTCCCATGGGTAGAACCGGTACGCGCGCCGTCCGTCCGGCAGTATCATTATCGGTTCGTGGTCCTGCCATGCGCGCAGGTGCGATTTCCCGAGCCGCGGCAGGTTGAAAACCATTTCGTCAGTGCGCACGATTCCAGGAAGCAGCCTCGCCTCCTCCTTCCGTTCCTGTTCAAGCCGCGCGATTGGCACGCGGAAGTCCAGCGTTTCGTCTTTTCCCTTGGTGTTGAACGTATAGTACGGGTCTATGCCGCACAGCTTGAGCGTCTTGCGCAGTAGCGCGGTCTCGAACCTGCGGCTGTTGTAGTATGTGAACACCTGCTGGTTGTACACGCCAATCCCGAGCCGCTTGACCTTCCTGACTGCGTCCACCACGTCCGGTGTCACTTCCGTCGGGTGCTCGAAGTGGGTGACGAGGCAGATTTCCCTTTTTCCCGGCTCGTGATATTTCTTGAGCGTGCTTATGAGTCGGTCGTCGAAACGGAACGGCACTGTCGCGAATGTGCGGGTGCCTATCCTGATGCGTTCCACGTGCGGTATCGCCGCGATTTCCGAGATTATTGACGCGAGATACGCGTTGCCTAAGGTGAGTGGGTCGCCGCCCGTAAGCAGCACCTCGCTGATATGGGGGTTTCTGCGCACCCAAGCGATGGCTTTCTTGACCTTTGCTGGAGTAACCCCGCCTTCCTCGATTCCCTTGACTTCCCAGTTTCGCTGACAGTACACGCAAATTTGCGGGCAAGAGTCGAAAGGCTTGAGTATCAGTATCTGGGGGTAGCGGCGCGTGATACAATCTATTGGGCTTGTTGACTTTTCGTCCATGAAGTCCATGTCGACTTGCATTCGCTTGTTGGACGCGACGGCCGAGGCGTAATGCGAACTGGGAATGACCTGCGCGCGTATGGCGCGGTCGTGCGCCGTGCGGCCGGACTCGTTGAACAGGGAAAGGTAGTATGGCGTAATCTGGAACGGAATCCCGTTCTTTTCGGCGGTCTGCAGCCCCTCGACTTCGTCCTTTTCAAGATGTACGAGCTTTGAAAGCGTCGTAAGGTCCTTGATTACATGGCGAAGGTGCCATCTGTAGTCGTGCCAGTCGTCTTCGGTCCCGTTGAATTTATCCAGGATTTTTTTCTTGAGCGTTCTTCTCTTGGCGATAACGTCCGGGTCCATTCCGGTGCGGTACTTCCTAAAGCTGACGACTATTTTATCAGCGTATTCATCAAGCTTTTTCGAACGCCTCTGGGCCGCGCGCCTGCCATGTATTCCTGTGTATTCAGAGGAATCCGCAAATATTCCCGACTTGCCGCTTATGCCCATAAACAACGCCGTGAACTCTGCGATGAAGCCTTCACTTACTGCTTGGACGGATTCCGGCCGCCTTGCAATGTCATGGATGTGCTTTAACGCGGACGTGCCCGTGATGTGTTCGTTCTCAGTACGTATAACGTTCTTGAGTATGCGTATGCACTGCTTTGCGTTATTGCGTTCGACAATCGGGATGTCCTTGTAATGCGCGTCTGAATAAATGTTGAAATAGTGACGCTCAAGCCCGTTGAGGTATTCGAACAGTGCGTCACGCGCCTCGTGGAGCGTTTTTGAGCGGATAAGGGTCTCGTGGATGTGCGGGTTTGTTTTCCAAAGCTGGTCGATAAGCTGTTTTTTTTTGAGGAAGATTATTTTTTTCATAAAGCTTCTTTACGTCCTGATCGTTTTTATCCATATCTTATTTTCCCTCGTAAATCGTCAATTGACGCCGCTTTTTTCCACAAACAGCGAACGTCTCACGACAACCTGTGCGCCAACCCCGCTATGGGCAGTGTTTTCCATAGAATAGGTTAATTATTTTTGGACAAGACGAGTACGAAGAATCGCGTGTTTTTACATCTTGCTTTTATCAAGCGTAAAACGACGTGAATTTACGTGGGCATTTTACCGTTAAATCTAAGGGTAAGTGAAAACGCGTTTTACTAACCCCTAAATTATCACCTTTTAGGGGTCTGTTCCCATTCGTGAAACGCCCTGATTTTCTAACCCTTAACCAACTCCATATGTATACACCTACCCACCTGAACCTATACCTCAGACTGCTTTTCCGGCGTTCTGGCTCGGAAAAACTGCCTTATTGTTTTCCTAAGCGTTCCCCTGGTCACGACCTCGCCGTACTTAGTGTACTTGTACTTCAACTTCTTGTTCGTGACCAAGATGTAGACTTTGGCGAAGTCTTTCTCCAATTCCCTGAACTTCCTAGCCAAATACTCCACATCGCGCTTCAGGATTTCACCAGTTTCAATTTCAAAACAATAACCGTGGTGCCGGTAGCCGAATTGGACGTCCGGGCTGTCGAAAATGTTGACCTTGACGTCTTTCGTGTACTTCTTCAGCTCAGCCTCGATAATGTTGCAGAAGAACGCGTGTTCCTTGCTTTCGTGCCAGTGCGTCCTAACCCAGTAAAACGCTGCGCCGGTGTCGCCGAAGGGGCTGATTTTCAGGCGCTTGAAATCGCGGGCCAGCAATTCATCGCGTTGCTTCTTGGACAATCCCTTTTCTAAGAACAAGTTGGCGTCCTTGTCTAGTTCAGCCCGTTTTTCCTCCTCTTCCTTGGCTTTCCTAATCTTTTCTGCCTCAGCTTTAGCCTTGGCGGTCAGCCTCTCCTGTTTCTTGCGTTCCTTGGCTTTCTGGTCGTTCCACTCGCTAACCAGTTTTTCGCACTGAATATAAAAATCGCCTGTAATCCCGAACGCTTTCTTTTCTGCGGTAATGTGGTTGGCCTTGCTGTTGCAAAGAATCTCACAAAAAGAGTCCAGCTTGCGGCATTCCTCCTCGATGACGGCTTTTTGTTTTTCGGACAGCCAATCCGTTTTCTTGACACCAAGCACGTCCGCTGTTTTTCGTACGTGGTACTCTGTCCAGACTGGGGTCTTCTGGTGCGTGGAAAGGTACGCGATTTCTTCCGTTGTAAGTTTATTTGCCTTCAATTGGTTTGATACCTCTGTCGATTCCGTAAAGCTGTAACTTCTTGCAAACAGTGAAAATCCTGAACAGCGTTTTTTCGTATTCGATTCCAGTTGCCCGGATTTTCTCGTAAGGCCATAATTGTTCTACGTCGTAAGTGTCCATGATTTCTTCTGCGCTTTTCTCATCCAGCCTGCGACTAAAAACGTCCCCGTCGACGTTGAATATCGTTGTCGCCAGGTCTTCAAGCATTTCCGCTTGCGCTTCAAGGGCTTCTTTCATTTCCTCCCGCTTTTTCGCCAGTTCCTCGAAAGTAATCAGCAACTCCGCTTTCTCCCGGCGTTCTTTTGCCCTTAACGCACCCGGAAACAGGCGATAGTAGGTATCGACCAGCCACTGGTGAATGTCTGCTATTTTTTCGGGAATGTCGTAAATCAGTACGTCCAATATTTTCATTTCAAACCACCAGCTTGTCCACCAGACCGCGTTCGACGACTTTTCGTGCAAAGAATTCCTTGACTTCGGGGTCTTGGAACAACTCGTTCATCAGCTCGTTCGACCTGTTGCCGTACTCGTCGGAAACCAGCATCTGGTTGAAGGGCGAGCCGCAACGTGCACAGAATTTCATGGAAGGCGAATTCTTTTCGTGGCAACGCTTGCAGAAAACGACCTTCATCTGCTCCTCCTTCGTGTCTTCCCTCGCGGAAAAGCCCTGCAGTTCCAGCAAGGCGTTGTCCATGTTCCTGCCGCTCAGGTGGACGTAGACGCTGGCCATCTTGCTAGATTGCGTCCAGCCAAAATACTCCTTCATCTGCGCTTCAGTCAACTTGTTGGCCAGAGCTGTTGCCCGCGAGTGCCGGAACAAGTGCGCGTGAATCCGCTTCTTGATTCCAGCAGCCAAAGCCAGTTTTTCAAGTAGCTTGTGCACCGAAGCATGAACTGCCGGGTAATGCGTGTCGTGGTTATTGTTCGAACGCGGCGGCCAAAGAAACGCTTCCGGGTCTTTCGTCCCCTCGTAAATCTCAAGCCAAGCCGACAAAGCAGGCGCAGAACTGATAATCCTCACTCGCCTATCCCCGGTCTTTCCGGTAACCCGCAGGATTGCGCCGTACTGGTCAAAGTTGATGTTCTTGATTTTCAGGGTCAACAATTCCCCAATCCGGCAACCGCTTTCATACAAAACGAGCACCAACGCCTTATCGCGTGGAGTGTTAGCGGTTTGAGCCATCCGCAACACCTCCTCCTCGCTCAAAAGGTCTTCCGGCAATTTATGAGAACGATTTTTCACTCGCGGCTTAAGCCAAGCAACTTCCCTAGGCGTTTGTTCATCCTCGCCGCCTTTGAACCAGCGGTAAAACGTCTTCAGGACGACTTTGTGGTCGTATTTCGTGCTTTCCGCCAAATCCAAGCCTTCAAACTCGCCCACCATGGAAATCAAGTCTTCCCTCGTGGCATCCTGGAAAGGCTTGCGCAGGACGCCAGCCAGCTTGCGCAGAATGTAAACCAGCTTGACTGCACGAGTCCTGGTAAAGCCACGCGCTAGCCAGGTGTTGACGAACTTCCGGACTACCTCCTTATTGGCAGGTTCTACCGCCTTGTCAGCGGCCAGTAGGGCGAAAGCTGCGTCCAGGTCGCCTGCGTTCCGGTATATCGATGTGCTTGTTCTCATGCCTCTCATCTCCTGAGGACACGACTATATTATGATTGATGCACAATTCGGCTCCCTGCGACATGTTTCAAAGAAGAACTAGACCAAGGCCTTAGAATGCGGTTGGAGCATCTCCAAGGGTGAACCAAGGTTCCCCCTTGGTAACCCACCTCCTTTTAGCGGCGCAAATGCGTCAGAAATGGCATTACCCTAGTTTCAGTTCCCACTCGCCTTGAAAGGCACTAATCTATTGTCTTGCCCTCGTCAGGATTGAAGCATTTTGGATTTATAATTTCTGTTCCGATACGTGCGGTCCAGAGCTTGGCGTATCAAATGGTCTTCTCATAAGATGGCGTTTAGCACGTACCCCATAATCACAATCCCCACAAGTGTGATGCTCAGGAATATCGCCAACAGCTGCCAGTGCATGACTTTTCTCAATATCAGCAATTCCGGTATCGAGACTGTCACGATGGATGTCATGAAAGCAAGCGCAGTTCCAATGGGAACTCCCTTCTCAACAAGCGCCTGCATAATCGGGACAACGCTCATTGAATTTGCATAAAGCGGCGCGCCAAGCAGCACCGCAATTGGCACCGCCCACCATTCCTTTGAGGAAAGGTATTGTTCGGCAAAGCTGGCTGGCACGAAACCGTGGATTAATGCGCCAATGCCGACTCCCAGCACAACATAAGGAAAAACTTGCTGTACAATGGTCCAGCCGTCCTGCCACCAGTATGCAACAAGCTCCTTTACGGACAGTTCGTTTCCCCCGTTTTCTTTCTCTATTTGTACCCTTGTCTTTATCCTGAGTAATTCCTGTTTCACGTACTTTTCCAGGTTTAGCTGCTGGATAAGCATTCCCCCAAGAACAGCGACTGCGATCCCCAGCAGGTTGTAGGCTATCGTGACGTTAATCCCGAACATTGCCGGGAAAAGGTAAAGCGAAGCCTCATTGACAAGCGGCGAGGCGATAAGGAACGCAAACGTCACACCCAACGGAATCCCCGCGCCAACAAAACCTATGAACAACGGGATTGAAGAGCACGAACAGAATGGCGTGACAACCCCAAGCAGCGCGGCAAGAAGGTATTCAAACCCGTACCAGCGGCGCTTTGTGAGTATGTCCTTGACTTTTTCAACAGGAAAGTAGTACCTTATGACTGCCATCACATAGCAGATTATCAAAAGAAGAATCCCGATTTTGATTAAGTCGTATATGAAAAAATTTACCGCGCTTCCAAGGAAAGATTCTTTTCCCAAGTTTAGCCAGCCGTAACTAACCAAATCGGCAAACCATTGAACAGGCTCGAACACATCCATAAACAATCACTTTGAATTCTTTTTTTGCTTCCCGAACCAGTCCGCATCGTAATGGTATTCGCAACAAAGGTATAAATACATATTTGTGGTTACAAATATCTATGGAAGCAAATATGTCTCCCCGCATCGTCGGCGTAGTCAAGGCTATTTCCGAGCCGAACCGGGTATGCATCCTTTACCAGCTTTGCAAGGGCGAGCTGTGCGCCTGCAAGCTTCCGGAGAAAATTGGCCTTACACAGCCGGCTGTTTCGCTCCACCTTAAGGTGCTGCTTTCAAATGGGCTGGTCAAAGTGAGGCTGAACGGGTCAAACCGCATGTACTCCCTTACACCCTTGGGGCGTAAAGTGTATTCGGACATTATACGATGGTAATTCCATAGTTTCAGTGGCGCAGTGAAAAGGTGTATGAAAATGGAGATTCAAGTTTTAGGAACCGGCTGCGCAAAATGCGGCGAGCTTGAGAAGCGCGTCAAGGATGCAGTGGCAAAGGCAGGCGTCAAGGCCACTGTTGAGCACGTTTATGACGTGGAAAAGATAATCGCGATGAACATTTTTTCCACTCCCGCACTGGTCATTGACGGGAAAGTCGTTTTTTCAGGCCGCATCCCGGGCGTGGATGAACTGGTAAAACTCATTGAAAAACACAAGAAGTAACTTTTGGTGCTTTGATGAAGGAATACCTTTTTGCAACCGTCGCAGTCCTCTTGCTTTTCGGCGTAGTCATTGCTTTGGACAAGAGTATGCAGGCGACCCCGGCAAGTTCCGCGGTGCCCGATTCCAACGCGTCCTTTGTCGCATCGCCATCCGCTTCGCCAGTTTTGCCCTCGCCTGTTCCTTCCTTGAATTTTGCACCCTCAAATATCACACTGGTAAAGTTCCACAACAACCAGCAATGCACTTCATGCGTCAACTTGGGAAAATTCGCCAACTCGACTGCAAACAAGCATTTCAAGGAAGAGGTGGTGCAAGGCAGGGTGCGGTATCTTGACATCAATGCTGAAGCCGACCCGTCAAACCCGCTTGTTGTAAAATACGCGCCAACCCACGCCTCGCTTTACGCAATCACCTACAACGCTACTGGCGAGCATTTCGAGGAGCTTGCACAGGCGTGGTACTACACCGGCGACGAAGCCGCGTATTCAAGTTACTTGAAAACTGAAATCTCAAACCGGTTGGGTTGATTCCGTGTGGATTTTGTTTCCTTGCTTGGCCAGTTGTCCGTTTCAAGCCCTCCAATCATAGCCTCGCTTCTCATTGGCATTGCAACGTCAATCAGCCCCTGCCCGCTTGGCTCGAACGTCGCCGCTGTTGCGCTTATTTCCAAAAAAGCCGGTTCAGGAAAGCGTGCCGCCTTGTTGTCGCTTTCCTATGCCGCAGGCAGGGCCGCCACATACGTTTTAGTCGCCGCACTTGCAGCATTGTTCGGCGTAGCGATTGCAGGCATCGCACTGCCATTACAGGCGTATTCCGAACTTATCCTTTCTGCGGTTCTGTTGCTGTCCGGTCTGATGCTTATCGGCAAAATCCAAGTCAATTTTGACGCCCTTGATTCGGAGAAGCTGCGGTTTCTCCTGGAAAAAGGCATTTTGGGAGCGTTCTTATTAGGAGCCGGCCTCGCCCTCGTATTCTGCCCAGTTAGTGCGGCACTGTTCTTCGGCGGAGTTGTCCCGTTGGTCTTTTCGACAAAAGACTGGCTTTTCCTGCCAATAGCTTATGGCATTGGGACTGCAATACCCGTGATTTTCTTCTCACCCGCACTGCCTTTTGCAGGCAAGAAACTTGGTTCCTTCTCACGCTTTGGCAACAAAATCACGCTTGCATTGGGTTGGATGTTGATTCTGGCCGGCGTTTTCTACCTGCTGAGCTTTTTGAGATTTAATCCGCTTGCCGGGTAAAACTAACGGGCATTCGCAGGAAGCAACGCAATAGTCTTATGTTTCTTACATAATCCGTCCGAAACTTGTGTCAATGTCTCAGAATGCGGTTGGAGTGTTTTCAAGTCTATTCTTTCAATATACTGGTTTTTTTCTTGGTTTTCACCGGAAAAGCCCAAAGCGCGTCATTCTTAAGCAGTGGGTTCAAATAGTATTACGGTAGATGCCCGCGTTTTTTCTGGATTCTAGCATACTTGCTTTAGCCAGCCAAGCGCGTTGCATTGCCGCGTAAACAATAGGTGAATAGAAATGAGTTATGGCGACAGAGATGGCGGACGCAGCTTCGGACCCCGCACAATGTACAAGGCAGTTTGCGCTGATTGCGGCAAGGAATGCGAAGTTCCATTCCAGCCGACAGAAGGCAGGCAAGTTTATTGCCGTGATTGCCTTCCAAAGCACAGGGCTCCCCGCAACGACAGGCCGCGCTATTAAGCAGCTTTCAGTTGTAGGATAAGTTCTGAGGGGTTCAAACCCCTTTTCTAATTTTTTTTAACTTTTTATTTTTCTAATTACAGCAAAACGCGAAAGTAATCCGATTAGTTCTTTGCGTTTTGCTTCTAGCGTAACTGATATTTGTCTCGGATTACTTTCCCAGTTCGCTATGGGCTCTTTTTAAAAATAAAAGAAAAAAC
>JBAZHM010000033.1:0-10737 GCA_041652355.1 Candidatus Micrarchaeia archaeon
TTCCTGTCACAAAAACGAATGCAAAGAAAATGAAGAGTTAACTCGTTTGATCCTACATAATCTGCGTCAAATGAACACTGCCTGGTTTGAAGGCAAAGTAACCCTCAAACCATTTTGACGCAAAGCCGTTCCTTCCCGCACCTATTAAAAACCATTATTTGCACTAAAATACTCCGCTAGTTCTCCGCAATCGCGGACCTGGCTTTATGACCGGGCTAACGCCTGGGAAAGCGAAAGTAAGTCTTTCGATGAAAGCGAATTTGAGAAAGGTGAAATTAGTTTATGGCAAAGTCTTATGTAAAGTATGAAACTCCCGCAGACGTCCAGCAGAAGGCACTCCAGGTAGTGGAGGCAGCAGCTGCAGTAGGCGGAGTGCGCAAGGGAACCAACGAGACTACGAAGGCAATCGAGCGCGGAACTGCAAAGCTCGTGCTCATCGCAGCAGACGTTGACCCAGAAGAAATCGTGATGCACCTTCCCATGCTCAGCGCAGAGAAGAAGGTCCCGTACGTGTTCATCTCGGAAAAGCTTTCACTTGGAAAGGCTGCTGGCCTGGGAGTAGGAACTTCGTCAGTTGCAGTCACCAAGGCAGACAAAGCAGAGGCAGTTCTCAAGGAAGTAGTTGAGAAGGCGCTTGCTCTTGCGCCCAAGGCTGAGGAGAAGAAAAAGTAAATTCAGCTTAAAGCTGATTTTGACTTTTTGAGAGTGACTATTCATGGGCGGAAAAAAGAAAATCGAATCCAAGAAGGAAAAGGAGGAGCAGGCAAAGGCGTTTGAATCAAAAGCGTCCGACTCGCCAGCATCTTCCGCAAGCTTCGAAGGGTACCCCTCGCAGGTCGTGGAAATCCTCGGCAGGTCAGGAGTGTTCGGGGAAGTCATCCAGGTAATGTGCAAGGTCCTTTCGGGCCGAGACCAGGGCAGAGTAATCAGGCGCAACGTAAAGGGGCCGATCCGCAAGGGCGACTACCTCATATTGCTTGAAACTGAGCGCGAAGCCAAGCCGATAAAACCACGGGGTGCTACCAAGTAAATGGCAGTCTGTACATTTTGTGCAAACAAGTACCCGGTTGGAACCGGCGTGACCTTTATCTCCAAGCAAGGAATTGTGAGCCATTACTGCTCGCACAAGTGCGAAGTTAACGCAAAAATGCGCAACCCAAACCGCACACGCTGGAGCAAGAAGTACGCAAAGAAGACATAAGTTCTCTTTCCCTTTTTTTTCTTTTCTCTTATTTTTTTGTTTTATTTTCTCCTACTGCAAAGATTGCAAAAATTATTCGGTTTTTTAATTTCAAGCTAACTTAGTTTTAGATATGGAACTTTTCTTTCTTGGCTGCGGGGGCGGCAGGGTAGTGCTTGACACCCAAACCATGCCAACCGGAGGCTTTCGACTGCATGACGGCAAACTGCAGATGCACTGCGACCCCGGGCCGGGCGCTTTTCTTAAGACTTTTTCCAACGGGCTTTCGCCAAAGACGCTTAATGCAGTGTTTGTATCGCACTGCCACTTGGACCACGTCGGAGATGCCAAGATAATCATCGAATCCATGACCCTTGACCACTGGCACAAGAAATTCGGAACCCTGCTTGCGGCGCGGAGTGTGGTTGAGGGAATCGGCGAGTTTGAAAAGGAAATCCCAGAATACTTCAAGTCGCTTCTGCTCAACTGCAAGGCCATGTCTCCGGGCGAGTGCCGCCAGCTGCTCGATGCAGGAAAGCTCGTCGCAACAGCGTGCGACCACGAGGACCCCTCATCAACCGGCTTTGTCTACAAATCCACAGCCGGCAAGACCGTCGCCTATACCGGAGACACGCAGGTTTTCCCTGGACTGTGGAAGCAATACGACTTGGAAGGCGACTTGGACGCGTTTGTGGTGAATTGCCTGCGGCCGGCATCTGACCGGTTTGAATTCCACTTGTGCCTGAATGAAGTCGTTGCCGGAATCATGTCAATGAAGAACAAGCCCAAGCTAATCGTGTTTTCTCACTTTGGGGAGAAGTTCCTCAAGGCAGGAATAGAAAAGGAACTTGCGCGCTTTGAAAAGGAAACCGGAGTCAAGGCGGTTGCGGCTAAGGAAGGCTTGGTTGTAAAAATATGACCGACTACACTATTAGGTAATTAGCATATCGGTGTTTTTTTTAATAATGAACTGATACTTTTGACATTTTTCTAGAGAGAGTTGCTCTTCAAACTCATAGCCACATACATTCTCTTTTATGAAAGTAAAAATTTGATCTGCATTTTCTATTGCATCCTGCCCTCTACTAAAAATCACTACTGCCTTTGGTAAATTCGCGTTAATTCTTTGAAGTAATGCGTTTTTTGTCAAGGATACTGGTTCGCCTGCTTTCACAAAGACAACATACTTGTCGATGTGGTCTAACATGGAGGCTATACCCTCATTCATTTCAATATCGCTCGAAACAGAACCTAACAACAAGTCGACCAAACGCTTAAACAAACCAGACTGAACTACCTGAGCAATATGTAGTCCGCGTTGACCATACTTACCAGTTATTTTGTCGCGTAATTTTTTATTTTTTTCAGGCTCAGGCTCGAGACGTCTTAAGCAAAGTCCCATTTGCACTAAGAGTCGATAATCCCGTTGGGATATGTATTTTTTATAAAGTTCGTTTTCTGGCGTGTTCTTCTCTTTCTTTACCAAGTCGATTGTTTCCTCGTCTTGAATGAATGATAACTCGCCCTGCTTGAATTTTCTGACCAGTGCGGAAATTTTTGATTCGGTCCAAGATAACGCTGCGCTAGTGGCGCCTTTGGCAACGGACTCAATGGGATCTTCAGAGGGCATTTTCGTGGTCCTCGAGATACGCCGCAACGCTGAGCGGGTTATTGTCTAAAATTATGGTGCTCCCGGGGACGACGAGCATGTTTGCTAATTCTATTTCTATGTCGATGTAACGGTCTTTTACGCGCACGCCTGTAGAATCAGTTACGAACGTTCCATCTGAATCATAGCCTAACTCGCGGAGTATGGCAACTTTCGCTTCTTTCGGTGCGCCTTTAAGCGATACTAGTTCCATTTCGTTCAACTCAAGTATTCTTGCCGTCCTTAAAAACGGTACGATTAGAAAAAAATAAAAAGGAGGGAGGGACCCGATTTCTACTCAAAATCCGACGGGAGCTCCTTGAACTCGTCATAGCTTGAGATTACGCCTTTCAGCTTCAAGACTTCGCGGGTAATCAGCCAGAACGCCAAGGCAATGGCCTTCTTTCCCTTGTTGTTTGCGGGAATGACCAAGTCAACGTAGCGTGTGCTGTTGTTGGTGTCACAAAGCGCAATTACTGGCACGTTGATGACGTTGGCCTCCTTTACAGCCTGCTTGTCAACTCCGGGGTCAGTTACGAAAATCAAAGCCGGCTCTACAAAGTCGGCGCGCTCGGGGTTGGTGAAGCGGCCGGGAGTGAAGCGGTTGTTCAGGCCGTTAAATCCAGTCATTTCGCACATTTTGTTGATTGGACCGAATGCATTATCCTTGCTGCCGATGATATAAACAATTTCAGGGTCGTAGGACGCAAGCATTCCCGCTGCAAGCCTCATGCGCTCGTCCATCTTTTTCAGGTCAAGCACGTGCAAGCCATCCTCGCGCGCCTTGTAAATGAATGCGCGCATGCCGCCATTCTTGGTCTTTGTTCCAATGTGGATTCCCGATTCTAGGTACTTTTCCTGCGGGAGAAGCATATCTGCCATACTCTATGTTGCACCTTAGTTTTGTGTCCTTGTTGCTACACGCAGACAGTTAGTCAGCGACAAATAGACAGTCGCTGCCGTTAATCTTTGGGCTGAAGCATTTTTATAAAACCCCTGCCTGAGTACTATAACCCACATAAGATGCAAGAAAAACACAAGCAATCGAGTGGAAACGCTTAATGGCAGCAGAACAAGTCGAACCTACAGCAGAAGTCCAAAAGCTGCGAAAACAGGCAGAGCAGATGGAGGACGAGCTAGTGGAATCCATCAAGGAAGAGGCAGTTAACGCCCACGACGAGCAGATTGGTGGAGCTGAGCTTGAAAAGACTTCAGACGAAATAGGCGAAGCTTTTGGCGACAAAAAAGACGCTGATTCAAAGGATGAAAAGCCTCTTGAGGATAAGATTATTGACGCGGATGCGGAAATAAAAGACGATGCGGTTAACGGTGACTCCCGCGCATCCATGACAACAAAGGACGCTGAGGAGGAAGAGCCGCAGTACGAAGAGGAAGGCGACATCGGCCAGTCTGCGTTAGACCAGCTTTCGGAAGTTGCAAAGGAAAAGCCGGAACTGGACAAGGCCAAGGTCATTGAGGCCGCCTTGCTTTTGGCAAACAAGCCGCTCACCCCTGCAGAGCTTGCGCTTTTGTCGCACTGCACCGTAAAGCAGGCAACAAGATTCATCTACAACTTGCAGGCAGAATACGACGAGCGCAAATCTGCATTAATGATTGAATTTCTCAACAACGAAGCCAGGCTGCAGGTGCGCAGCGAGTACCTTCCTGCAGTTTCGCAGCTTTCCAAAGAAATCGAGCTTTCAAGAAAGGGGCTCAAAATCCTTGCGCTGATTGCAAAAAAAGGGCAGATTCTGCAAAGCGGGCTGAAAAACTACTTCCGCGGGGAAATCTACGAATACGTAACTGAGCTGAAGGAACGCGGCTACATAATCTCGGAAAAGCACGGCAACACGCGCATGCTCAAGCCAACCCGCAAGTTCTTCGAGCACTTCCAGCAGGCGCAGTAAGCAACACGGGAACATTACCAGCAATCAGCTAAAAAGATTACAGGACGGTAACAACATAGTGTACCTTTTTTTCGATACTGAAACAACCGGGTTGCCGCAGCGCTGGAACGCCGACTTTTGCGACACTGACAACTGGCCGCGCATGGTCCAGCTGGGGTTTCTTGTATACGACGACTGCGGAAAACTGCAGGAAAGCGCGGACCTGATAATCAAGCCAGAAGGGTTCACCATCCCTGATGATGTTGTCAGGATTCACGGAATATCAACTGAGCGCGCGCTTGCGGAAGGCATTGCACTTGCAGAAGCAGTTGAAAAATTTGTTGACGCGCTTGACGAGGCGCACACTCTCATCGGCCACAACATTGAATTTGACCAAAAGATTTTGGGTGCGGAACTTTACCGACTTGGGATGCATGAAGACTTGGAGACACTCAAGGAAATCGACAAATTCTGCACCATGAAATCCGCCACCAACTACTGCGCCATTCCCAAAAGCGGCTATGGACAGGGGTACAAGTGGCCAACTCTTGCCCAGCTGCACTGGAAATTGTTTGCAAGGGAATTCGCAGGAAGCCACAGCGCATACACCGATGCGGAAGCGTGCGCGAAGTGCTTCTTCAAATTAAAGGAAATGCAGGAAAGATAAAACAGACAGATATAAAGTTTATATCTCCTGCTTTCGCTGTTTTTGCAACAATGAAAAAAGAGCCTTTGAATTTTTCCAACGCTTAGAGAAATTAGGCGGGTTTTGAAAGCGTCCGATTCATGCTTTGCGTTTCGGTTCGGAGATAAACCAATTTTTCGGGCTGGTTTAGGGCCCTGCATAAATTTTTCTCCAGTTCGGCCGAACGTTTGCAATTGAAGCTATTTGGGCGATTTCTGCCAAGAGGGAGATTTCCGAACACGGACAAGCCGGTGGAACTCCTTCGCTTGATAGAATCCACTCAAACAGCTCAATTAATTGAGCCGAAACGCATTTACACTCGGATTCTTCCAAAACCCGCATTTTTGGGTTTTGTTGAAGGTTGGGGAATATTAGTAAAAAGTTTCGGTATATAAACTTGACCCGACCGCACTTCGCATATCAAAGTTCCAATGATAATTTTCAAGACGCAGAATAGTGGAAGGCTGGTCAAACCTTGAAAAATTAGAAGAAATTATTCAAGTCAATTTGCACGGTTTGCATGTTCTTGACAGTTTTCCACTGCGTCCGCAGGTATGGCGCGAGCAATGCGTCGTGCAGGTGCTTTCGCACGAACTCGATAGTGACCTTGTCGTGCGTGTAGCCGCAACCAATGTCCTCGCCTTTGAAAATCTTGTGGATTTTTTCAAGCTCCGCGTCGCGCTCGGTCTTTGCCATTATTGACGCGGCTGCGACGCAGGGGTACTTGTTTTCGGAGTGGTTGTCGCTTATGATTTTTATCTTCGCCAAATTCTTTGCGTGCTTTCTGATTCGCTGCTCGTATTTTTTCGGAATTGGATCTGGCGAGTCCACATAAATAGTGTTGATGGAAGAGCCATTTTTTTGCAAGCTCAAAACAAAAGCATCCAGCAATTCCGCAATCACTTCCGCTTCCAGTTCGTTAAGGGACTTTTTCCGCATCATTGCAGTGTTGATTTCTGCTGCGCTGATGTGACGAGTCATATACTTGCCCATCGAACCAAGAGTTTTTGCAAGCTCCTCGCGCTTTGAAGCAGAAAGCTCTTTCGAATCCTTTGCGCCTGCTGCCTTGAGCTCAAGCTCGCATTCTTTTGGAACAGCAAACGCAGCCATCACTAGGGCGCCTAAAACACATCCTCGGCCTGCTTCGTCGCAGCCGATTACGTAGTCCATCGAAAATGATAACGGAACTAAGGAATAAAATGCCCGGCAAACGAATCAACTTATGGCAAAAGTAGTCCTGGTCTGGAACGAACACCCATTAGAAACGGTTGCAGGTCACCACGCACGAAAATGCGCAGATATCCTTCGAACGTTAGGGCATGAGGTAGTGTTGGAAAAAACACCGGTAGCCAAAACAACATATGGTATCATCAGGGATCAAACGCCAAGGCAGGCGGCAAAAACACTGGCTGAAAAAGACGGCAAAGGTTGTTTTGACTTGGGTGGGTCGTTAAGGAAATACAGTAAAAAACACGACGCGCCCGTGTTCAGTTTTCATTCATCTTCACCGGAAATACTCGGCTATTCTGAAAAAAACGAGCCGAAAAAATTCAAAACCGGCCCAATGGGCTCGCCAGGCTTGTGGTATCCGCACGAAATCACCTTTGTCAACGGCAATTATTACGTGGAGGTTCCGGCAATTGACCACGAGCTACCAAAACAAATGCGCAACAAAATGAAAACGAAAATTACCAAAGTAAAGAATATCGTGAAAGAATCGTCTGTTGAAAACTTGCTAGACCCCTACCACAACGTAACATACAGCAAAATCCGCCAGCCCGAACAACAAAAATATCTCGACCCGTTAATAACAAAAAAAATTGCTGACGCCATACACGAAATAATAACAAACAAAAACATTGGAAAGTGAAGCAAACTCATGGCAAAAGTAGTCCTCTTGTGGAACGAACACCCCAACGAAAACCTAGCAGGGTACCACGCGCGCAGGTGCGCGAAGCTGCTGAAGGACATGGGACACGAAGTAATCTTAGAAAAATTGCCGTACAAAGACACGGTTCAGGCAAAGATGCTAGCCGGAACGCCAAAACAAGCGGCAGAAGCGCTCTGGAAAGAACACGGACGGAACTGCTCGGGCGACCTTCTGGTGAGGGAATACGAGACGAAACACGGGGCGCCGGTATTCAGCTTCCACACAACGGGACACGACATGTGGGGCGAACCGGAAGACATTCCGCCAGAGAAGTTCAAAGTATGGGTTGTAGAGCACACAAACAGGCCATTGAAAAACGAAATTCAGTTCCTCCGAATAGGAAATAATTTCGACGTCGAACTGCCGGCGGTTGACCACCCTATCTCTGATGTGGCAAAGAAAGCATACCGACTGGACGAGGTTAAGAACGAATTGGTTGACATTGCGGGGGCATACAACTACCTTCAGATGACAGAACACCGACCCGAACGCCATTTATTCGTGAACAAACTCTGCCGGCCGGAACAGAAAAAATACTTGGCGCCGATTTTAACAGAAAAGATTGCCAAAACGATTGATGAGATAATCAAAAAACAAGGACAACGGCGCACCTAGACCTTTATTCCCTTCTTCTTCAACTCAGCAGTCTTTTTAGCCGAACACTCCTCGCACCTGAACTTTGGTGCGGGGTCTTTTGACTTGTCGTAGTTGCCGGTCTTTACGATACGGTAGCCGCGGGCAAGCTTGCCGCAGTCGGAACACTTGACATTCTCGCGCACCTCCCACTGGGCGGCAAGGTCCTTTGAGGTAAAGATGTACTGGTCGACCCAGAAGAAGATGAGTCCTCCGATGAGGTTTGCAACTATTGTTGCGGTAAGGTTGTCATAGGCTGCCATCCAGACAATGACAAAGTACAGGATTGGCGTGGAAAGCTGCCAGCGAACCAGATAGAGAAAATAGCGCTTGAAGTTGATTTGCATGAAAGCCTTAGAAAAAAGGAATATAAAAAGCAAAGCCCGTTTTGGAAGAAAAAGAATAATGGGGTCACGGGGATTTGGACCCCGATCCGCAGGTTTCTCCATGTTGCGCGTTCATCCGAATCAAGCCCGAAGGCTGAATCGTCCGCGCTCCAGTTTTACAGTCATCGCTGCAAAGCAACTGGTGCAATGCAGCTCGGAAAACCTTGCTCCTTGGCAGGAGTTATTCCTAACGTGCGTTTTGAGGCGCAAGTTTTGCTGGAGCTTCAGCGACTCGGGACTGAAAATCCCGGCGTCTCTGCTGTTCTGCCAAGTTATACCATGACCCCATCTGATTGTGGAAGTATGTATGGGTGTGGAAAATAATAAAACGGGCTATGAGTCTGGAAAACAACGGAGTGGGTTGGAAAAGGCGGCGGAATGCAAAAGCATTGGGCAAACCGAAAGAATTCACCGACAATTATTTCTTCGCAAGCTTTGCAGCTTCCGCAGCAAGGGCATCCTTTTCAAGCGGCCGGTATACTATCTCCGGCTTGCCGAGTTTTTGGCCGGGCATTAATGCGGAGATGTCACCCCAGCGCACTGCCGAAACATCACCTGCAAACCCCAGCTGGGAATAGATTTTCTGGCAGTAGTTGGGGATGAACGGCTGGAAGTGGATGGAGATTGCGTAAGCTGCCTTGGCTGCAAGGTACATTACTGCCTTTGCCGCTTCCTGGTCTTGCGGGCTTCCTTTCATAAGCTTCCATGGCGCGCGGTCGTTGAAGTAGCGATTGCAGTCGTTGACAAAAGCCATCCCTGCGTCTAACCCTGCTTTTATCTCTATTTGCTCAAGTTGGGAAGAAACTGCCGAAGGCATCGCTTCGATTTTTGCTGCAAATTCTTTTTCTGCTAGAAATTGGAGAGATTCTGCGGAGGGGATTGGAATCTGCCCGCCAAATTTGTCGTTTGTAAATGAGAGCACGCGATAGCAATAGTTGCACAACGCGCCAACTAGCTCGCTGTTTGTCTTTGCGCCAAACTCCTCCCAGGAAAAGTCCGCGTCAGAAGTGTTGTTGGGTGTGACCGAATTGTAGTAGAAGCGCAAATAGTCTGCGGGATACTTTGAAAGAAAATCTGCAAGCCCCACGTAGTTTCCGCGGCTCTTGCTCATCTTTTCCCCTTGGATGGTGGCGTGCCCGCGTACGGAAATGCGGTGCGGCAGCGAATAGCCTGCCTCGTAAAGCATTGCGGGCCAGAAGAGGAAATGAAAGTACACGATGTCTTTTCCTATGAAGTGCACGATTTCCGAGTCTTTTGATTTCCAGTAGTCTGCAAAATTCTTGCCATTGGTGTTGCAGTAGTGCAGGGTTGATGAAATGTAGCCTATTGGCGCGTCGTACCAGACATAGAAGAACTTGTTTTCCTCTCCCGGAATGGGTATGCCAAAATAAGGCCCGTCGCGGGTTATATCCCAGTCTGCAAGGCCTTCGGAAATCCACCGCTGCAAATAATTAACCACTTCGCGGGGGAATGGCTTTTCTGAAAGGTATTTTCCAAGCCAATCGGAATATTTTGAAAGGGAAAAGAACAGGTGCTTTGATTTTTTTCGAATCGGGGTGTTGCCGCATACTGCACATTTGGGGTTCACAAGCTCGTTTGCACCGAAAGTCTTGCCGCATTTTTCACAAGAGTCGCCATATTGGTCAAGGGCATTGCAGAACGGGCAGGTGCCGCGCAAAAAGCGGTCGGGCAAAAAGCGGCCGTCCTTTTCGCAGAACGTAAGCTCCACTTCCTTTTCGTAAATCGCGCCGTTTTTTTTGTGTTCCGCAAAGAACTGCTGCGCAACCTGTGTGTTTTCATTTGAATTGGTGTGGTAGAACTCGTCAAAGCTTATTCCGAGTTTTTCAAAATCTGACCGTTGGCGCACGTGGTACTCCTGAACAAAATCAACGGGCTGCTTTCCGGCTTTTTGTGCGGCAATCTCTATTGGCGTGCCATGCTCGTCGGACGCACAAATGTATAGTGCATCGTAGCCGGCAAGCTTGCAGTAGCGGGAATAAACATCAGCCGGAAGGTACGTGCTCATTACGTGGCCTATGTGCAGGTCGCCGTTTGCGTAAGGCAATGCCGAGGTTATGAGTATTCTGCGAGCCATGTTTAGAATCACGTAGTCATCATTAAGTGATTGAAAGGTATTTAATCGACCCACAACGTGACAGATGCAGTGAGTTTGTTGCTTCCCCAGATTTCGTCAATACAGGCGCGCAGGAGGCGCTTGGGCATTACCCAGGCACAGCTTTCCAAAGCCGCCCACACCAGCCAATCGTTCATAGCAAAGCTTGAATCAGAAAAGCTTGACCCGGCATACTCGCACATTAAGCGCGTATTTATTGCGCTTGATAGCCTGGAAGCAAAAAGCAACCCTGTTGCTTCCGAAATAATGACGGTT
>JBAZHM010000034.1:0-10554 GCA_041652355.1 Candidatus Micrarchaeia archaeon
AGGAAACGTGATTGGGCTGATGCCGCACCCGGAGAAATACCTTTATCCTTTGAACAGCCCATATTGGTGTGCAGAAGGGCTGCAAAATCAAGGCTCGGATGGGAAAGCGTTCTTCGAGTCAATAGTACGATTTGGGGAAAAAATAAAGCAGAAGAAATAGTTTATCAAAAGGTCATGATTTACAAATGGCAACCAAGGCAAATGCAAAGGACGAACTCACCTATTCAAAATCAGGCGTGGATCGGCAAGCCCGAGCTGCTGCTAAGGACTTTTCTGCATTCGGGCGCACCCTGACTGTTGGCACGTTCCACACGCCTTACCTTAATTTGATAAAAAGCGGGGACACGCACTATAGCGCACTGCTTGCAGACGGGGTTGGCACGAAAGTCCTTCTTGCACAACTTGCAGACAAGCATGATACAATCGGAATCGACGGGGTTGCAATGGTAGCAAACGATGCTGCACGCTGCGGGCTGGACTGCAGGCTGCTTGTTGACATTATTGACATTCACCACTCCGACAAAGCGCTTATTCTTCAGATTATTTCCGGCATAGAAAAGGGCGCAAAGCTTGCAGGATGCGCAGTAGTGGGCGGCGAGACTGCGGACGTTCCAACACTAGTCGCAGGGGTTGGAAAGAACCCGTACAACCTTAATTTTTCTCTTTATGCTGATGCAGACAAAGACGAAGTCATTTACGGAACCGGAATCAAGCCCGGGGATGTAATCTTGGGAATTGAGAGCTCGGGAATCCACAGCAACGGATTTTCACTAGTGAGAAAAGTCCTGTTTTCACAATGGGATGGCTACTACAAAGACCCGTTTGCAAAAGTCGATGGGCTTGACAAGTCACTTGTTGAAACATGCTTGGAGCCTACAAGGATTTACTCAAAAATTGTTCGAGCGTACCACGCGGATACCTACCATGTCAAGGCGGGAGTTCACATTACTGGCGATGCATATCCTAAGTTTGAGAAGCTCTTTTTGTTCAACAAAGGAATCGGATTGGAGTTTGACAATTTTTCGCCACAGCCAATTTTTGGCGTTCTGCAAGACACTGCCAGGAAGCTTGGAAAGGTAATTACTGATGAGGAAATGCTTCGCACCTTCAACATGGGCTGGGGGTTTGCAATCATATTATCTGCCGAGCATGCTGATAATGCGCAGTCATTCATTTCGTCAAAAGGTTTCAAATGCGAGCGCATAGGAAAAGTCAATTCCAATGCAGGAAGAATCAGCGCAAAGTACAAAGCAAGAACATTCAATCTTGTTTGAGTCCACTATTTCATTTTCATAATCTACGATGTGATTTATTTTGTTCCCAGTAACTTTATACAAAAAACTCAAGCGCGGCCCCCAGGTCATCACGCTCAAAGACGCCTCGACTATCTCCGCATACACTGGAGTTGCGCCGGGTGACCGCGTGCTTGATGCAGGTGCTGGAAGCGGCTTTCTTACAATTTATCTGGCCTCGCTTGTTGGCGAGAATGGAAAGGTTTACGCTTACGACATCCGCGAGGACTTCGCCACTCTTGTTCGCAAGAACGTGGAAAAAGCAGGGTTTACTGACCGAGTCGAGCTTAAGGTAGGAGACGTGTTTGAAAAAATCGAGGAAACCGAGCTTGACTTGGTCAACTTGGACATGGCCTGCTCTGAAAAAGCCCTTCCCAATGCTTTCGCAGCACTTCGAGCTGGCGGTTACTGCACTGGTTACCACCCGAATGTGGAGCAGGTCAAGGCATTCGTAACCGTTGGAACCGAGCTCGGGTTTGACCACATAATCTCGCTTGAGACTATTGAGCGCGAGCTTTTGGTGCGTCCGCACGGATGCAGGCCTGCAACAACTGGCCTTACTCACACGGGATACATTACAATACTGCGCAAGCCAAAAGACGCTGTTAAGCCACCATCAATTGCAAAGGCGTAACTGCTGTTCTACTTATTTTTTATCGCGTAAGTTGCAACAAACAGCGCAAAGCTTGCAAGTGCAATCGCAGCTCCCGTTGCCACTCCGATGTAATAGGATGCGATTATTCCCGCCCACACCGAAAGGATTCCAAAAGCAGCGGATAGTGCAAGCGTAGTTGTGAAATCCTTCTTTAGTTGAAGCGCTGCAAGCGGCGGGATTATCATAAGTGCGGACACGAGCATTATTCCTGCAACCCGAAGCGCAAGCACTACTGTAACGCCGACAAGGCCGAAGAAAATGTAATTGATTGCTGATACAGGCAAGCCGCTTGCCTTGGCGCTGTCTTCGTCAAACGAAATGTAAAACAGCTGCTTTCGAAGCATTGCAATAGTTGCAATTACTATTGCGCCAAATACCGCAATGAATTGCAAGTCGGCGCTTGTGATTGCAAGTATGCTTCCAAAAAGGTAGGACATCAGGTCCACGCTGGTGACTTTTGCAAGGGAAAGGAGCACGATGCCCGTTGCAAGGCCAACTGGCAGAAGAAGGCCGATTGCCGCGTCTCCAGAAATTTTCATTTTTTCGCGGATGCGGTTGATTCCCAGGCCCGAAAGCAACGCAACAAAACCCGCAACTATCAGCACGTCTATTTTGAGCGCAATCGCAGCTGCAATTCCCGCAAGGCTTGCATGTGCTATGCCATCAGTCATGAACGAAAGCTTGCGAAGCACGATGATCAGACCAAGCATGGCGCAAATTATTGCGACTATGGTTCCTGCGATGAACGCGTTCTGGATGAAAGTGTAGGACAAAAATTCAAGCATTTTCGATCATCGTGTTCATTTCAATCTTATATTTGTTTATGTTCATGCGCCATGCTCGTGGTCGTGCGTGATTGCGTGAACCCCGTGGCCGTAAGCTTTTGGCAGCGCGCCGCTTTTTGCGATTTCCTTGGGATGGCCGCAATAGAAAACCTTGCGGTTGATGCAGATTACCTTGTTGACCAGGTATGACATGAATGTAAGGTCGTGCGAGATTATGGCTATGGTTATGCCGGCCGTGTGCAGCCTCTCAAGCAGGCAGCAGAACTTCTCCTGCTGGTCCGAGTCTATGCCCGTTGTCGGCTCGTCAAGAAGCAACAGGGCGGGCTTTGACACAAGAGCGCGTGCAAGGAAAGCCCTTTGCATCTGGCCTCCTGAAAGCTCGCCGATGCGCTTGTCCGCCTTGTCTTCTAGCCCTACTTCTGCCAATGCCTCTGCTACTGCCTGTTTTTGCTCTTTTGAAAGAGGCATCGGGCCCAGTTTTTGTGCAAGGCCCATTGCAGCAACTTCGAATACGCTTGCCGGAAAGTTCGGGTCAAACTGCACCTTCTGCGGCACAAAGCCTATTTTATGCCAGTCTGAAAAGTCCGGCTGTTTCTTTCCAAAAAGCTTGACACTGCCTTTTGTCGGTTTTTCCAAACCAAGCGCAATTTTGAACAAAGTGCTTTTTCCAGCGCCATTGGGGCCGATTATGCCTATGAAATCCCCTTTCTGCACTGCAAACGAAACATCCTCTAGGGTTGGTTCGCCTGCGTAGGAGAATGAAATCTTGTCAAATTCCAGTATGTTTAGTTTGTTGGCGTTTTTCATGAAAGGACCTTTGAAAGCGTGTCAACGTTGTCACGCATCACAGACAGATAATCCTTGCCTTTTGCACGGTCCTCCGCAGTTAGTGTGTGCAGCGGGTTGAGTATTTCAACCGTGCCGTTGATTTCCCTTGCAATGGCCACTGCTGCCCGCGGGTCCAGAAATGGCTCAGCAAAGATGGTGGTGATGCTTGTTGCGCGTGCCGTGTCCACAATTGCAGCCATTTCCTGTGCGCTTGGCTCGTCACCTGCAAACTCCTCGATTACTGCTGCATAAGACAGGTTGTACCTTTTGTTGAAATATGTGAATGCCGGGTGGAAGCCTACGTACTTGCGGCTTGACAGGTTGGCCAAGCGATTTTGGATGTACTGGTCAAGTTCGTCTAGTTGCGAAAAATATGCAAGAGCGCGTGCCTGGTAGTCCTCGGCGTTTTTTGGGTCAACTGCAATCAGTGCGTTTTGGATTGCGGTGACTTCTTTTTTTGCCAACAAAGGGTCAAGCCAAACATGCGGGTCATAGTTGCCGTGATCTTTATCCGTTGCCTCTACAAGCACAAGCCCTGCTGAGGCTTCAACTACTTGAACTGACGTTGGAAGTGTCTTTGCAACTCGTGCAGCGTAAGGCTCCAAGCCAGCGCCATTGAATACGAAGGCATCAGCCGAGTTGATTAACTCCAAGTCCTTGGGGCTTGGCTCGTAAGAATGCGGGTTGGTGCCATCCGGAAGCAGGTTCACAACCATCGCGTCGCTTCCTGCCACCTGCTTTGCGAAGTCCTCAAGAAAATAAGTAGTGACCACGAGTACTGGCTTTTGAGTTGCTTCTGTGGTTGGCGTGGGGGTTGAATTAGTGGCTGCTATTGGTGTTGAGGTGCTTTGCTGGGTGCATCCTGTAAGGAGCAAACAGGAAAACAGGAGGCATATGCTGAGCAGTTTGAAATGCATAAGAATCACATGTTCTTCAATGCAGCAAGGTTATTAATAATTGACAAAAAAGTTAATAATATTCCTGGTTTGTTTTTATTGGTGTTAATAACAAATGGCCATAATCAGCATTTCTGTTGATGACGAAACCCTCAAGGCAGCTGACGATGCAGTTGAGAAAATGGGGATGCGCAACCGCTCCGAGCTTTTCCGCAGGGGTGTGGAGAATATCCTTTCCGAGGTGCGTCAAAGCGAGGACCTGCCAAAAAACGCAGATGCAGTGCTTATTGCGATGCATGACGAGGATGCTGAGGACGAAATCACGCACATCAAGCATGGCTACGAAAAAATCACGGTCATGCAGACGCACACTCACGTTGGCAAGGACAAGTGTCTTGAAATCTTTGTCCTCAAAGGCGATGGCAAGAAAATGTCAGAGTTCTCCCAAGAGCTGTTCTCCAACAGGAAAATCAGGTACTCCCGCCTTGTACGGACGGACTAGCCAATCAGCTGCTCATCGCATGCCGTGCCGTTCCATCCTAAACTGCATGCGCAAGTAAGGTTCTCATTGCAAGACCCATGCAGGCACGAAGGGTCGCATACGGGAATATTGCAAGCTTGGCCGTCATATCCTGGATCGCATTCGCATTCATGGCCTTCCGAGCATGTGCCGTGCACGCATTGTGCAGAGCAAGTCGGAATATCGCATGCCGTGCCATTCCATCCTTTTTGGCACGCGCAAGTACGGTTTGCGCTGCATGTTCCATAAGCGCATTCCGGGTCGCAGAATACCTCTGAGCAATCCGCACCAGTAAACCCTTCCTTGCATTCGCACTCGTGATTTTCATTGCACACCGAGCCGTTCTTGCAAGTTGGCTTGCATTGGGGCATATTGCAGCCGTCCCCTGCCCATAAGTCGTCACAAATGCAAGTCCTGTTGTTTTGGCAAGTGCCGTGCCCGCACGGCTTTTCGCAAACCGGAATATTGCACGTCAAACCCTTCCAACCAGATGCGCACTGGCATGTGCGGTTTTGCGTGCATATGCCGTTAACGCACGATGGCGAGCATACGGGTATTGTGCACTGGTCTCCACCCCAGCCTGCCTGGCACCCGCACCTATTAGGCTTTATGCAAGAGCCGTGGTTGCATGAAAACTCGCAGATTGGCAAGTTGCATGCAGTGCCATTCCAGCCGGCATTGCATTTGCAGGTCGCATTGTCATCTGAAAGGACTCCGTTTACACAGGATACGCTTGCAATGCTTTTTGCAAAAATCCTTGAAATATCCGTGTTAACCTGCGGGTCAGTATAGGCAATGTAAACTGCTGCGGCAAAAAGCGCCAGCAAAGCCACTACCAAAAAGTAGGATACGTGCGCACGAGCCTTGCAAGATGCTGCCATTTTATTGCCTTCTTTATGCTTTCAACAACAAACCTAGCCTGACATTGATACTGGGCCGGAGAATGCAAACGTTGCAAAAAAGAACATTGCAAACAGGATGAATATTCCCACGAGTATTGCCGCAGGCAAAAGGAACGTCAGCGCCGCCCTAAGGGTGCTGTACTTGTGCACTGCTTTGAAGGTGACTATGAACAGGTACATCCCATATGCCATTATTGCAAGGATTACAACTGCATAAAGTGACATTGCAATGCCTGTGCGCATCGGAACGCCAAAAGCGCCAGTCTCTGCCGGGAAAATCACGTTAAATACTACGTTTACAATTGCCATCAAAATTGACATGGGCGACTGGAACGCAGCCATTGCATAGGTTTGTGTTTCGTAGTTTGCCTTTCCTTTCAACAATTTTGCAAAAATGTAGAACAAACCAGAAACTATTGCCAGCATTAATGGCGAAAGTATTGCCATCATTACCATGGACACGATAAGTTCAGTTGCGCTGGATTTTCCAATAAGCGAAAGCCCGACAAAGTTCAATATTGCGCCGATTACGCCTGCTATTGCAGCCCACTGCAAGGCAGTGCCCAAATCGGGCTTGTACTTGGTCTTTCCAAAAAACTTGACTGGGTTTAGGAATACTGCTTTCCAGATTTCTATTGACTTTGCAAAGTCCATCTTGATGCCCCCAACGCGCACCGTGCGCACAAGAATTAGTGTGATTTTGAGGGTATTTAATAGACGGAGTTTATTATGCTCTTAAGAAGGAATTTTTGGGGTGAGTTTGTTGGCGCGAATTGCTTTCAATTTCTTAAAAGGCAAGCAATTGTGGATGTTTGCCGCAAGCCTCGCTGTTGTTTTTATTGCCGCACTAATTGGCTCGATTTTTACTATCGCATCAATCCCAACTTGGTACGCCCAGCTTGCAAAGCCCGCGTTCACCCCGCCAAGTTGGGTGTTCGGGCCAGCCTGGACCGTGCTTTACGTGCTTATGGCAGTTTCATTCTTCCTTGTATGGGAAAAAGGTTTCAAAGGCTCAAACAGGAACGTTGCCATTGGCGTTTACGGGCTGCAGCTTTGCCTGAATGTATTGTGGTCAGTAGTATTCTTTGGCATGCGCTCTCCGCTTTCAGGACTTTTTGTAATTGCACTGCTGTGGCTTTCAATTGCCGCAACCATCGCCGTTTTTTGGCGGATATCCAAAACTGCTTCGTGGCTTCTTGTGCCCTATATTCTATGGGTAAGCTTTGCATCTGTTCTGAACTATTACGTCTGGATTCTCAACTGATGAATGGAATGTGGGTGTGATTGTTATGCGTATTATCTTCCTAGGCACCAACGGCTGGTTTTCAACCGAGACTGGAAACACTATTTGCACCCTTGTTGACGCGAAAGAGCGCTATATCGTTTTTGATGCAGGCGACGGCATCCGCAGGTTATCCGAGTTCGCACCAGACAAGTCCAAGCCACTAGACCTATTCATTTCCCACTTTCACCTTGACCACATCATCGGCCTGCATCAGCTTTGCAGATTTGGCTATCCTAAAATTCGCATTTTTGTGCAACAAGGCGGGAAAAAAATTGTGGAGTCACTTGTAAACAGCCCATTCACCGATGCTTTAGAGAACCTTCCAAACGTTGAGATTGAAGAGCTTGCCATTGGAAAAAATAAAATTTCAGATGGCCTTGGAGCCTATGTTGTTAATGCTGCTTTGCTGTCACATGCCGACTCATGCATCGGCTTTCGCATTGAGTTGCAGGAAAATGCCAAGAAAATAGCCATTTCACATTGCCTTGACAGCGGGCCGTGCGATGCTATATTGAAGCTTTCAGCAGGCGCAGACTTGCTGATTACCGAGTGTGGAAACCTGCCTGGAGAGAAGAATTCACCTGAATGGCCGCACATGGGTCCGGAAGTTGCAGGAAAGATTGCAAAGAAGTCTAAAGCCAAGATGCTTGCATTGACTCATTTTGCCGCACACAAGTACCCTGTTTTATCTGACCGCAAGAAAGCATTCGATGCAGCCAAGATTGTGTTTGCAAATACAGTTTGCGCAATCGACTGCATGGTTTTGAAAATATAGTTTCGCTTCAAACCCTGTGGAAATACGCTTTGTAATTTGCAGGAACATATGCAACTACCGCTGCTGCAACAGTAATTGAAATGATCTTGTCAGCAAGGTTGACTATCAGCGTTTCCACAAAAGATGCTATTGCGGTGTTGCCAAACCAGGACCGGAATGCATCCTGTATGAACATGGTCGAACTGTAGTCCGGGACTCTTCCAAATGCAAGCAAGCTTATTGAAAACACTATGAATGTGTTTGTAACCCCAATTACTGCGCCTGCAGCAAGAAGCTTTCGCGGGTTATGTATGCTTATCCACTTGTCCTTGTAAAGCATCCAAGTTGCAAAAGCCACCCACATGCTTGAAAATGCCCACACCCATTGTGGCGAACCCCATGTAGTGTATGCCATGAATAAGTTGTAGATCAGTCCGCCAACAACCCCTGCCCACAGCCCGCCAACCATTGCTGCTGCAGACGTTGCCCACGTGTCAAAGAAAAACGGCAATTTGGCTGTAAAAGTCAGCGCTCCAGTTGCGTAGTTGAGCGATGCTATAAGGATTACAAACGCGAACGCTGCAAGAATAGCCATTTTTGGGCTGCGACCTTTGCTTTCCGGCCCAAAGGATACCTGCGGAAGCAAAAGCACTGCCTTTTGCTTTGTGTGCACCTGCTTTTTTTGCTCGGGCTTTACTGCCTTCCTATGCAATGAACTTTTCTTTTTGCCCTTCATGCGCATTCCCCTCAACAAGGCCTTTTGCGGCTTTGTATCCTTTATTGGTTAATTTTTTGCACTATATTATGATTTCTTTACAAAAAGCAAAGACATCAGCGCTGCAATTCCAACGAGTGCTGCTGAAAAAAGAAACGGCGTTGCATACGCGCCAACACCCAGTACGCCTGTTGATGCTTTTGCCGCATCAAGTGAATACGCCATGGCTTGCGGGCCAATAATGCCGCCAATCCCGTACGCCGTAAACATCAGGCCATAGTTCACTCCGCTGCTTGTGGTGCCAAAAAAGTCCGCAGTAGCCGCAGGAAAGAGTGAAAAGTTTGCGCCAAAGCATAGGCCTACAATGCACATCACTGCAAGCAAAAGCAAGGGCGAATAAACGCCTGCAGAGGCTATTGATGCTACTGCAATTGCCTGCACTCCAAAAGCTAAAAGCATGGTTTTTGGCCTGCCGATTCGGTCTGAAAGCCAGCCTGCAAAAATCCTTCCCAAGCCATTGAAAACAGCTAGCACTCCAACTGCAAGCGCAGCAAGCGAAAACGCCGAGTCAGCATCCATTCCGTGCGTGCTTGAAAATGAGAGCTTGGCAAAAGTTGCAAGGTTTCCAATGACCATAAGTCCAGCTGCGGATGAGAATGCAAACATCACCCACAAAAGCCAGAAATCCCGCTTTTTGAGGATTCCAAATGCCGCAAGCCCCTTTGCCTGCACAGTTGGCTTGTATTCCTCTGGATTTTTTAAAAGCATCGCGCCGAAGCTGACTACTGCCGCAAACACCAATCCCAGCATTAAGAACGCCTGCTGGATTCCCTGCGAAATTATGAGCTCTTTTGCAACCGGTGCAAGCAAAAGCGACCCAAAGCCAAATCCAAACACAATGATTCCGCTTACCAGGCCTTTTCCTTTTTCAAACCACTTCATTCCAGCAGAGATTGGAGTGCCATATGCCAGGCCGACTCCTGCTCCTGCAAGCAGGCCGTATGTTATGTAAAGCAATAGTGGTGTTGTTGCAAAGAGTCCAGTAGCAATAAAGCCTGCTGCTAAAAGCAACCCTCCTGCAAGTGCGACGATGCGCGGGCCGTAGCGGTCAATCAGCATTCCAGCAGGAATCATTGAAAGCGCGAAAGCTGCAAGCATCACTGAAAACGCAAGCTGCACTTCCGTTTGGCTCCAGCCATACTCTTGCGCAAGCGGGCCTGCAAACACGCTCCACGTGTAAGTGACTCCAAGCATCAGGTTGATGAGCACTCCGCCTGCGACAACAGTCCAGCCTGCCTTTGCCCTTGCGTCCAAACAATACCACCGATTGACATTCGGCAGATTGGGATTAATAACCAGAGCAACCTCGTCAGATGGCGAAGAGAATGCAAGTTTCGTACGATTTAAAACATCCTCTGCAGTCAATTCGTTTAAGGTGGTTTTCTTGGCAAGAAAAGACAACGATGATGGTCGGCGCACGCGTTGCTGCGGCGGTTCGGGCTATGGCAAGGTGATCTTTGGGGCATTCGTACTTATGCTGGGCGTGAACTGGTTCGGCCACGACATGGGTTGGTGGTCCTTCAGCCTTCCGTGGGTGCCCATCATAGTAATCATGGCAGGCATTGCGATAATCTTGAGGGCGGGACAGCGCGAGTACGATTAAGCCGCTGAAAAGTAAACTCTCTTTTTTTCATTTATTTTTTATTGAACGAGAATCACAAAGACGTTCAAAAGGCGGTTTCTATGGCAGATGGGCAAACGTATTTCCTCATCCTGCTTGCTCTTTCCGTCTGGCTGAATTTTGCATTTCCCATCCAGGCAGTTCTTTCTGTGCCATACACGTATTTCGGCATAATCTTCATCGGTTTTGGAATAATCATGGCATTCTGGAGCCGAGAATTGTTTTTAAGAAGCAGGACAAC
>JBAZHM010000035.1:0-10350 GCA_041652355.1 Candidatus Micrarchaeia archaeon
CTGGAGCTGAATAAGAAAATCCTTGAAAGCAACAGGGAAATTTTGCTGCGGCTAGAAAAGTAGTTTTTTTGCTTTTTTTAAAAAAGATAAAATTGAAAAAGAAGCTGAGTCTTTACGCTTGCGGCTGGGCCTTGGCGTTCTCCTCGGCCTCTTCCTGTGTTGCAATCCTGTCAAGCTTTGCAATCTCTTGTGCGATTTCGCCTGCAAGCTTGTTCTTTTCAGTCTTGCTCATCCCAAGCTCAAGCTTGTCAAGGATTTTCTTGTCCTCGTCAAAGCTTGCTGAGAACATTGCCGGATTGGTCTTGAGCATGTGCCTTGCGAGCACCTTAATCTGAGTTCCCTTTATTCTTCCCATCTAAAAACACCTTTTTGAAATATTATAGCCCCGAGCGGAATTGCGTCCCCAAAGTTCCAACGGCTATTCGGCCACAGTGCTTTGGAGAATTCGAACCGCTGTCTTCGGCTCCAAAGGCCGACATACTTTTGCGGGCCAATCTTTGCAGCTTGGCTGACCGCTGTACTACGGGGCTGCGGATATAGATAATGCCCTTAAGGATTTAAATCCTGATGGGGTTTGGAGATTTCGGAGTATTTTTGAAACAAGTCTATTGTGCGGGTTATTTTATGCGAGCAAGTCCCGGCACGCGGTCGAACGCAATGTCAGTTGATGCGATGGGCTGCTTCTTATCGAGGCAAATGGCTGCATGAAGCGAGTCCAGGATGCCTAGTCCATATTTTTTGCGCAGTTCGAGGCTCTTTTGAAAGTGCCTGTGGTTGAAGTCAACTATTTTAAGCTTCGGGAATTTCTCCACAAGCCACTCGTCCAGTTTCATCGCCACTTCCGGGCCCAGTTCGCGGTTGGTCACAAGTTCCAGTTCCAACAATGCTGCGGTTGAGGTCATCTTTTCGCCCTTCATGGCAGTTATACGTTCGGCGTATGGCTTGTTGTAATCCTCCTTCTTTACGAGTGCGAACAGTACAACAACGTCAAGGTACATTCTCTTTCATCTCCTTTTCATCCTTCTCTTGGCCTCGTCGTAGAAGTAGTCCTCCGCCCGTGCGCGAAGCTCTCCGCCAGTCACTCCCTTCTCTTCGGCATAATGCAAAAGCGCCACGCGTATTGCTTCCGACTTGGTCTTTGCAAATCCCCGGTTGACAAGCGCGTCTAGTGCCTCATCGAGTACTCCTGAAAAGGATATGGTAAGTGTAGCCATTCAAAATCACCTAGTAAATCAATAGTAAAATACTATTAAAATACTTAGTATATTTTCTGCTAATGTTTCTTTTCCCTAGTGTTTCTTATTTGTGGGGTTTATTTGGTTCAACCAAAAGTTTTAGCCGGTTTTACCGCACTCATAAGGCTCAAAAAAAGGATTATTGATGCGGTGAACTGTTTTTGCATCCAAAGGTATTCGAGGCAACAGAGCTTTCCGATGGTTCGATTAGAATAATCATGGAAATTGGCGGGGTAAAGGAAGGGGTTGCAAGGGCGGTTGTAAAAAAAGACCTGGTGCATGTTGCAGTATCCAAGTCCGGCCAAGTCCATTGGGAGGGGATATTCCACCTTCCATTTAAGGCAACGAACGAGTCAGTTTCCTGTGTTCTGAAGAACTCATTCATCGAATTGGTGGCAAAGCCTGTTGGTCCTGTCAAGTCCACAAAAGTTCCTGCGACCAAGATTGGTTGAATCTATTCACCTACTTCACCGGAAATGGGGTCTTGTTTTGCTTATATACCAAAATCCGCACGACTCATTAGCAACGAGGTGTTGTGCATGAAGATGGATGTTTCAGAGCTTTCGTACAAGCAGATACAAGGGATTGCGAATTCGCTTCCACTTGCAATAGAGCAGATTTCGATTCGCGGCAACAGGGTTTCCCTGGTCATGTGCAACAACGTCTGCTGAAGTAAAGGTGCAAAATTATGTTCTATGCAGGAAAATTCGGAAGGCTTCCACCCCTAAGCCAAGTGCTTTCAGGAGCTGCCACTTCAAAGCCGGGCTATTCGGTGGACTTTTCGGAATATGATGCAGGAAAGGTGAGTGTAAAAATGTTAGAACCAAGAGCACAGGCTTCGGGGTTTTCATCCCCGGAGCAGGCAGGAAACAAGCCGCAGTTTTCAGTCAAGGCCAAAGGGATGGAAGGCTACGTTGGAAGCGGCTGGATTAACGAGGGCAAGTATGGAAAGTACATCTCGGTGAAGCTGCGTGAAAACCTCGCGCCAGGCACGACTATTTACCTGTCTCCAACCAAAGACAACCCTGAAATACTTTAGTTTCCCTTTCTTTTCTTTATGGAATCTCCGCACGGGCCGGAAGCACTCATAGCTGAGTCCATAAAAGAACTCCGCCTTGAATCGCCTGGAGCTTGCAAAACATGCGAGTCTGTAAAGTGCGCTGACATTCGGGTTGCGCATTGCTGCGAGCACGAGTTAAGCTCATTTGACGAGTTTCGCATCTTCTTTTTTGGCGTGATTTTCCACGAGCTATCGCACTTTATTGCCGCAAAGCTTGCAGGAATTAAAGTAGTCGCCTACAAGCTTTGGCATCCCAAAGCAGCCTGGGTGCGCATTCAGAACCCGCAGAAGACTTTCAACGATGCGTTCATTTCCTTTGCTCCGCTGTTTTTTGGCAGCATAGCCGCTTCCCTGCTTTTTATCTCGCTTTATACTTCGCATATGTGGGATAGCGACCCTCTTTCGTTTTACGTCCTTCTTTACATTGCGATTTCCATTGCAGTGCATTCGCCAATCAGCAAGGTCGACGCTTACGCGGTTGCTGTAGCGCTGGGGCTTTCATACTTGCGCAGGAAGAATGCGAAAGGTCTAGCGCGGCTTACTGCATTTTTGGTTTGGCCGTTTTACTTTTTTGCGTCTTTTTTGTACAAGCTTGCGCACTTTTGGTTTGCACTAGTGCAGTATCTTTTTTTAGTTGCGGTGTTTTTGGTTCTCGCAGCCATCTTGTTCGTTCATTGAAAGGACGCTTTTGCAAATCAGCGGCGCGAGTGCTTTTTTGAACGGTTCTGCATTTCGTATAATTCGATTATCTCATTGACCGTAGTCGCGTCGTGCGGCGACTTGTCGCGGATTCCCGCTGCTGTCATTCTTGGAAAACGAAGCGCAAGCCCGGTTTCCTCCCCGTCCGTGCCGACCAAGCGGCCTGCGGAGTGGACTGGGCTTTTTGTGATTTCGTCTGCATTTACCTCTACCACGTATTTTGGGGCTACCCACTCGTCTGGAATCATAAGCGCGTCCACTTCGCGCGGCTTTTCTTTGACTATGATTTTTGAAAGCATTTCGGAAAACTGCGACATTTGCTCTTCAGAAAACCCGGTGCCTACGCGTGCAACTGACTTGAACCGGTCGTCTTCGTCATCATACACTGCAGTCAAGAGACCCCCGAACCCGAGCTTGGTGCGCTTTCCTTTTCCGTAGTAGAATCCGATTATCACAACATCAATAGTGTCTGAGAGCGCGCCTTGGTAGGATTTCTTGAGCTTGATCCAGGCGAACTTGCGGCCGCCTGCGGTGTATGGTGCGTTCAAGTCCTTTGCGATTACCCCTTCAAGCCCGCGGCTGAGGGCATCCTCAAAATATTCCAAAAGCTTGGCCGCGTCATTGCATTTGATGTATTCTGCAACGGTAATCTTGCCTGTTTTGGCAATTATTTTTTCAAGAGTTGCATGCCGCTCCTTATAGGGAACGTATGTCATGTCTTTTCCATCAAGGAAAAGCACCTCAAAGCAATACATGTGCAGAGGGATTTTTTTTGAAAGCGCTTCAATGCCATGCTTTCTTTTCCGCTGCACCGTCACCTGAAATGGAAGGATTTTTCCACTTTTTGGGTCAACGCCAACTGCTTCCCCTTCGATTATGAATTCCTTTGCCTTGATGTCATTTGCAATGGCTTCTGCCAAATCCGGAAACATCAAAGTCATGGGTTCCTGCTTTCGCGAGAATATGCTTATTTTCCCTTGCTTGTCCTTGTGCACCTGTATGCGAAACCCGTCGTACTTTCCTTCAACTGCGCACTCGCCAAGCTTTTCAATAATCGCTTCTGCGCTTTCAAGCCTCTCTGCAAGCGCGGGCCGTATGGGGTTTCCGGGAATCGGGGTAAACGACTTGATTTTTTCAATGCCATTTTCAAGCAAGACTTCTGCAACCAGCCCCAGGTCTGAAGAAAGGTTGAATGCGCGTTCGATATCCGGCCGCAGCGACTTGTCCCCTGCAACACAATATGAGAGGGCGTCAATGATTGTGGGCTCGCCCACCCCGATTCTCATGTTGTCCGTGCAAAAGCGCACGATGGTCTTGGGCTCGGTGCCTTGGGCGTTTGAAAGAAGCTCGCATAACAGTTTTATCTTAAGTTCCTGCGATCCTTCTCCCTGCAAGGTGGCTATCTTGTATAGGTTGTCATAGACTTTCTGCGCAGTCAGGCTGCTTTTGCCTAAGCTTGTCTGGTGCTTTGTCTTCAAAAGGTTCTCCGCTGCGATTCCCAGGTCGCCCATCTTTCGGTATTCTGCCTGCACTTTTGCAATGCTTGCTCCGGCTATGCGTGCGATTGCCTGTTCTGCAATCCGGTCGCCAATCCCGACTTCTATTGCGGAGAATTCCGGCGCAACCTTGCCCTGGCAGAAATAGATTGTCTTTCGTATTTCATTCACTGGCGTTTCCAGGAAAAGCTTGGAAAGAAAGTCAGTAGAGCTGAGCCTTGATGGGGTTGACTCTATCTTGTCGAACGTTTCGCAGACTTGGGAAAAGAGCAAGGGAAATTATTGCACCGTTATGATATTGTGCCGCTTCCTATTATTTGGCTTTTCCAAGCTTCAGGCTGTTGATTTTTTAGGGATTAGGGCTTTTTTAAAAGCCTATTTTCTTGGGATGAGGAAGAAGAATACAAGCACAATCAGGGCAAACGCAGCTACGATGCCCAAAAGCAGGTATACATCGGAAAGGTTTTCGTCAATGATGTTTGGTGACATTTGCAGTGCTAAAATTTCGGCATCGGTGCATCCGGAAATGTCCTGGATAGAGCAATTGCGAACATTCGGCACGGGCGTGCTGATGTCTCCCACCCCGATATAAACTGGAATCAGCGCCATCTGCTTTCCGGTGTCTTTGTCAGTAATCTTGACTTTGATGGATTCTGATACGGAGTTGTTTGTTTTCTTTGTAGCTGTGACTGTAATGAACGGTGTAAAGTAATTTTTTCCAGTATGTTTAGTTTCCAAAGGAGAGACAGAAACATAAAATTGCGTGGGCGTATTTTCAATTTCTGCTATCATGATGCAATTGCTCGCACCGTTTTTTACCAAGTACATTTGTATATTGACTTGGCCTGATTCTTGGTTTGTTGGAACCATTAGCATATAGTTTTTTCCGATTTCCATTTGCTCTGCGCTTAAGCACTCCGCTGCGGCAAACGTGGTGATTAGCAACGCTGAAATGACTGCCACAATGAATGCTCGGGATGCCAAAGGAACGAATTCGCCTCTATTGCTAATGTTCTGTAGTTGAATAATCTTTTTGGATTTATGAATGTTCCGATGCTAGTTTTATTCCGCCAAAGCACAGGGCAATTCCAAGCACCAAGTCAAGCGCCATTGGCAAAAACAGGGCGTTTGCCTGCAAGTAAACAGATTGGACGTTCTTGTCTATGTAGCTTGTAAGCTGGGGGCCGTATGTCTCAAGGTCAGCTGCTGTGAGGCCGTATGCTGAAAGTGATGTTGGGTCGGACTTAAGCTGCTCGATAGTGCTAAGCGATTCCGTCTTCATCACGCCTGCCACATTCATGTAAGTTATGTAGCTGTTGAGCTGGAAGAGAAATATTGCAAATGATGCCGTGCCTAAAAGCAGCAGGGCAATTCCCAAGACTTGTTTTTTATTCATTAGCATCACCGTTTGGTTTCCTTTGCATGGATTCCGGCTTTGTATCCGGACATCCTTGACGCCTGTGCAGAAAGCTCTGAGAATGCGCGCCGGATTGCAACATTAAGCTCGCGTGCAGATGCTGCTGCATGAAGCGCGCCCTTGTCAAGCCGTGCTGTTGCGCGAATGTCAAAAATCCTGCTTTTTCCATGAATCGAGTTTTTCATGTAAAGCTCAAGCGAGCGTACCGGAGCTTCGCGCTGCAGCTTTGTAAGGATTGCTTTGCATTCTTCCCTCACTGACTCGGCAAAGACTTTTTCTTCGTTGTGAAAGCCGGACAGGATTACTTCGTTGGACTGGGGGGTGGGTTCGTTCATAATAATGCCTCCAAAAATTCCAATAGATATTAAGGCGCTTTGGATTATAAACCCAAATTCAGCCGGGTTATTATCGGGTATTGCTCATCCCAGAGCGCTGGTGATTGCGGGTATTGTCTTGAGTATAGTTGGCAGCACCAAGTTGACTGCAATCAAGAGTATTGCCGCAATGCTGATTGCTGTGGCAGTGCGCGAAGCCATTTTTTCGCCTTTCTTTCCAAAACGCGACTTGAATGCTGCATTAAGCTCCTCGGACACTATGCGCGCGCCGTCTGTTATGAAAAGCGGCACCAAGTTTATCGAGCCGATTGCAATGTTAAGGTACGCTGTTGAAGCAAGCACTGTTGCTATGAAGCTTGCGACTGCGACCAGGATTTCTTTTCCCGGTTTTGCAACAGACTGCACCATTATTCCAAGCTTGTTGTTGTTTCCCACAGTTGCGGTTTTTTCGCCTTCAGTAGTGGAAAGGACTATTGTGTCTCCGGTCTTTTTTTTCATAAGCGCAGCAGACAGTGCAGAAACACTTGTCACTTCAATTCCATCAACTTGCGTTATGTAATCTCCGGTTGTCAGTTCTGCTGCCCCGGGGTTCATCGTAGTGTTTACTGCCATCACTTTTAGGGCAGTTGAACCTGCCAATGCTGGGGAAGCGATTGCTGCGAATGCAAAAGTAAGCATGGTAAAAAGCACGAACCCGACCAGGTTTGCAGTTGGCCCTGCTGCGAGTATGCGCCTCTTCTTTTCAAGGGGTATCGTCTTGAACTTTACCTCGTCAGGCTCTACAAATGCGCCAAGAGGGAAAAATCCCCACAGTATTGTTCCGGTTCCAAGGATGCGGAGATTCTCAACTTTGCAAAGCACCCCGTGGGCGAACTCGTGTATTGTTGCTGCAATCACGAGCCCAAATATCCATTCCCAGGGCACAGTTACTCCTACTATCAAAAGCTGGGCTCCAGCTGGCGCGTTTGGTACGGTTAAAATGTTGATTGCGCTTATGGCCAAAAGCGCCATTGACTGCAGCGCAAGGCCGCCTATGATGCCGCAAAGAAGTATTGCCTGGCTTTTTGGGTCTGAAAATACCTTTGTCGGGTCCGAAAGCGAACCTGCTGCAAGCAAAAGCGAAAACAACAGTACAAAAAAAAGCATGAACGCCAGTTTTTTTCTTTCCTGCCTTTTTCCATAGATGATTGCCGAATAAACCATTCCATAGCCGATGCCTGCTCCCGTGTCAGCTAAAAAACGCGAAAGACGCGAGTGGTGCTTCGCAAAGGACTCCATTATCCGGATTCCCCACTCGCCTTTTATCATGTTGATTCCAAAGTATGATTTCCATCCATACACTCGTGCAACTGCCGCTCCGCCTATTCCGAGTGTTGCAATTGCAAGCACGATTTTCAGCATATCCGGAAGCGAAGATAGCACTATCAGAAAGAACATCACTGCGTCAAGCAGGTAGATTGCGGTTGCGTTAAGCGTCTGTTTTTTCAATTGTTGTTTCCCCCAGTTGGTTGCATGCGATAATACTCGCACTGCTTAGTTGTAAAAGCGCGCAGTTTTGATGCGGAAAAAGCCGTTGCATTTTGCCTTGGCTGCGGCATCGCCATATGCACTGCAGCTTACTTTTTCTTTATTTCCACCATGTCTGCAAGAGTCAGGCCGCGGCCTTGGCTTTTTTGGCTTGAAAACGACGGTGCAGTGTACGTGCCTTCGGGCTTTTTTTCCTCAAGAAGGATAATCCCAAGCTCCTTTTCAAGCTTCTTGGCAATTGTTTCGTTTGGTTTTAGGTGCTCGTTTTCAATCCGCTCAAGCACGTTTTCAACAATGAACAGCTTGCGTGCAAGGTCCTGCCTGGAAAGCCCGGTCCGCTCGCGCGCCTGCCGTACCAGCCTTCCGTATCCTTCCACTACTTCAAGCTCCCTGATTGGCCTTGCTGCAAAAGGCTTTCTTACCGTAGGAGCCACCATTTCTTGGCCGTAGATTGCGCACCTTGCGCATACTGAGAGTTTTGCACCTTCGATGATGGCCCGCGTAGTCGCTGGCTTGCCACAAATGTCACATTCTGCCAAGTTGCCCACCTTTTTCTTATATAGGATATATTTAACCTTCTTTGATTAAATTCTGTTGTTTAATGCCAGTCTGTTATTGTGGTGTTTTATTGTGGGCGTAAAAATCGACGGAATCTTGATAAAGCACGAAACTCCGCTTGACCAGATAAAGGGAACCGTTGCAGTTGACGCATTCAACGTGCTATACCAGTTCATCACTACAATCCGCCAGCGCGATGGCACTCCGCTCATGGATGCGGAAGGAAGGGTAACATCGCACCTTTCGGGGTTATTCTACCGCACATGCAACCTGCTGGAGCGGGGAATCAAACCGGTATATGTGTTTGATGGAAAGCCAAGCCTTCTAAAAGAGAATACTATTATGGAGCGCAGCGAAAAAAAGCAGGATGCGCTTGAAAAGTTCCGCAAGGCCCAAAAGGAAGGCGACGAGGAAGGCATGCGCACTTATTCCGCGCAGTCCGTCCGGCTTGAAGGCTTCATGATTGAAGAATCCAAAGAGCTTTTGGCAATGATGGGCGTTCCTTGGATTTGTGCAAAAACCGAAGCAGAGGCGCAGTGCGCGCACATGGCAACAAACGGGTTTGCCGATGCTGCAGCTTCTCAGGATTTTGATTCGTTGATTTTTGGCGCAAGCGTGCTTATACGCAACCTTGCAATTTCAGGCAGGCGAAAGCTTCCGAGAAAAAACGAGACTGTGGAAGTGTTTCCTGAAAAGTATTTGCTTGCAGAAAGCCTTCAGGCTTTGGGCATCTCGCGTGAAAAGCTGGTTTGGGTTGCAATACTATGCGGAACGGATTTTGACAAAGGGGTGTTCGGCATAGGCGCAAAGAAAGGGCTGAAGCTAGTGCGCGAGCACGACTCGTTTGAAGGGATACTCAAAACACTTGAAACTGACATTCCCCGTTGGAAAGAAATCGAGAGCATATTCCTTCACCCGGACGTGTTCGACCCTGCTGCAGATTTGCTTGCATTCAGAGAACCTGATGCAGAAAGAATAGCGGACTTCATGTGCACCCAGCGCGGCTTTTCAGAAGAGCGCGTGCATTCCGCACTTTCAAGGGGGTTTAAGCTTCCCCAAGACACGAACCAAAGCTCGCTTTCAAAGTGGATTTAATTAGCTGCAAAATCCGGGTTACCTTTTTTTATTCTATTTTTCAAGAACCGTAATTATTGAAAGCCCGGCAACTTTTGCAAACAGCGGGTCTATTTTTTTTACCACTCCGATTAATTTTTCGTAAGCAGCCATTGCGCCCGGGTCGATTGTCTTTTTTTTCATGATTTTTCCATTGACTATCCAGCCAACTATTCCCGGCGCGTTGAAGTAGTGCATTTTTTTTATGCTAAAGCCGGCTTTGAGCGCTTTTTGCCTGATGTCTGATTTTGAGTACCGCCTGTGGTGGCCGATTGACTTGTCAACTTCGCCATAAAGGCTCCTATACGCAGGCACGAGCATGATGAAGCGGCCGCCCTTCTGCAAGGATGCGTAAATGTTCCCAATCGCCTTCTGGTCATCAAGGACATGCTCCATTACGTTTAACGCAATTGCAGTGTCAAACGAATCCTCAAGCTCAAAAAAATCTTTTTTGTTTTCCAAGTCGATTTTTCTGCTTGAGATGTTTGGCATCCCGCCGAATTCCTTATGCAGCTTGCGCACGAACATGTCGTCAAAGTCAGAGAGCACTATCCTGCTTTTGGGAAAGTCCTTTGCAATCATCTTTGAAAAAGTTCCGCTTCCGCTGCCAAACTCGATGATGCTTTTGCGCATATGTGGTCGTACCGTCTCGTACATCCACGCGTTGAACTTTCCAGCGGAAGCCATGGTGTCCAGCACGCTGATTCCTTCTGATGAGTATTTTTCTTTCATGCGTTTCACTACCCTATTGTCGCGTCAGGTTTTAATCAGTTGACCGGAAAGCCTAGATTCCAGCAAGCTTTCGCAGCTCGTCTTTTTTGTCCGTGCGCTCCCAAGTAAAGTCGGGGTCTTCGCGTCCAAAGTGGCCGTATGCTGCGGTTTTTCGGTAAATCGGCCTTTTAAGCTTGAG
>JBAZHM010000036.1:0-10249 GCA_041652355.1 Candidatus Micrarchaeia archaeon
CGACGCAATCACCGGCACTCCAGCCTCTTTCACCGCTTTTTTGAGCTGCTCTGCCTCTTCTGCTACTCCTGGGTTTGAAAGCCCCACCGCGTTCATCACGGTGTTTCCAAAGATTAGCGCAGTCGGGTTGGGGTGCCCCGGCCGTGGCTCGATTGAACATGATTTTGAAGTGACTGCTCCGGCGCCCTCGGATGCGGCGCGAATCAGCAAGTCCGCGTAATTTCCGCGCACTCCCGAAGCAAGCACAAAAGGGTTGAGCATCTTGACTTTAGCGACTGTGACTTCAAGCTTGACCATAACCGCGACCTGTTGCTTTGCTTTTAGTTTTGCCTTTCAAATCTTTGCCTTGGAACCAATATTAACTTAGAGCATATGCTGCTGTGCATCCTTTTATTATTCAAGACTTGGCAGTTTCTTTAAGAGGAAATGTTTATGGCTAATCAAGCTTCAGAGAAGCGATTGGAACACGAATCCAAAATCGCGGAAAGCCAGCAGCGCTACAACCGCTTGCTGGCCGACCAGTATTTTCACCAGCTTCAAATAAATGATTGGGGCGAGCACCTTTCGCGCATCCAGACAAAAGACCGAATTCCAAGCTCGCGGTTTCTCAGTTTCATATTGGGCCAAGAAGTGTTTGAGGAGCATATGCGCAATCTTCCGGACGAGTTGAAGGGAATCGAATGCAACAAAAAGAGGGAAGCAGAAACCCGCAAGCATATCGCGCAAGCAGTCCGGAAAATGTGGAAGGATTCTCCGAAGCAAAAGGAAGCGATGTTGGCTGCAGTTGAGGCGAAAATACGGGAACACCGCGTTTTGTTTGATGACATCAGCAAGAAATTGCCTCTTGCAAAAAAAGAAACGCAAGACTTGCTTGATGAAAATCCTGGTTGATTTATTGTTGAATGGATTGCATTCGTTTTTTTTCTCTTGTGATATCCTGTGAAGAAACCTGTTCCAACACATTTTTTCGGCCTTTCACTTCTTTTCGACCCCGATGTCTACGAGCCGTCAGACGACTCCGAACTCATGGTTGAGGCTGCGAGAAAGCATTCCACGGGATTGGTTTTGGACATGGGCTGCGGAACAGGCGTTTTTGGAATCGCTTCAGCAGCAAAGAAAGAGGTCTCTTGCGTGGTTTGCGCGGACATCAACCCCGCTGCAATTGCCCTTGCAAAAAAGAACGCGGCATTGAATGGCGTTGAAAAGAAAATGTCTTTTGTGCAAACCGACCTCTTTTCGGCCTTTTCGGCTTCTTCTGCAACAGCTGAAAAATTTGACGTAATCGGTTTCAACCCGCCTTACCTTCCAACGGAAAAAGACGAGGTTGTGAAGGGAGCGCTGAACAAGGCTTTTGATGGCGGGTTGAGCGGAAGGGAAACGACAGACGATTTTCTTGCAAGCTTTGAAAATTTCCTTGCTCAAGACGGCATCCTAATCCTGCTTCAAAGCAGCCTTTCCAATTCAGGAAAGACTGTTGCAGCCTTGGAGAAAAAGGGATTTGCAGTTGAAACCGTGTCAAGCAGAAAATTCTTCTTTGAGGAAATCTGCGTGCTTGTGGCTAAACGTAAAATTGGCGGAAAAAGGCGCACAAAAGGGCGCTGAAGAAAAAACACGGGCCCGCAGGGATTTTCAGCGTACATCAGGATGCCTGACTACGCCAGACGCGCTCCTAAAAACCATTGCTCGGAAGGGGGTGCGTCCAGCGTGGACAAGGGGGAAACCCATCAGGGTGTCCCCTGCCGCACGCATTTGAACCCTGGACCTACTACTTAGGAGGTAGTCGCTCTATCCAAGCTGAGCTACGGACCCGCCTATTTGTTTTGGCTACAAAAGTAAATAAGGCATTCAATAGCCAAAAACCAGCAGGGCGATTGGGGCCAACCATCATTTTGTCCCAATCTGCTAAATATTAAAAGGTGTTATGCGAAATTTATGATGGCATTTTTTCGCATTGGTGGGATTCTAAGAATTTTTCCCGCTTAATATTTGGGGTGTAATACTATGGCAAAGAAAGATGAAATAAGCATGCAAACTATCGGAGCGTACGCGTTCTTGTTTGGTGTGCTTTTGGCAATTGTCGCCGGATTTTTTGGCGGCTTTGGAATCGGGCCCGAAGTAATCCTGCTCACGCTTGGTGTGCTTGGCTTGCTGGTTGGGTTGCTGAACATAACCGAGAAGGAGACCGTACCATTCTTGGTTGCAGCAGTTGCAATCAACGTCTCGCTGGGGTCGCTTTCAACTGTAATCACGAACGTGCTTGGAATCATTCCGGCGTTCGCAGGAATTGCAGCAGGGCTTGTCCAGTCGCTTGGTTACCTGATGGTGTTCGTCTCACCCGCAGCAGCGGTTGTGGCAGTACTTGCCATCTGGAACATGGCAAAGGACCAGTAAGCATCCATTGAAGGCTGGGAACTTCCAGCCCTTCACTTTTTCTTTTTTATTTCCTTTATTTTCTTTTTTCGCAAGCTTTTTTTAAATCAGTTTTTTTTATTCGCCGGGCATTTCTTTAGGCAGCTCTCGCAGCCCTTCCCATAATAAGTATGCGACAAATGCCGCTGCGATTGCGTAAATTACGTAGTCCATAGCCCCAAGCTGTGAAGTTGCCATTGTAGCGTCACCACCTGCCTAAAGCAGAAGTAATAGCATGATTCCGATTAGGAACAATATTGTGGCGTCCGTGTTCACAAACGCCACTATTGCAAGAAGAATCGAGATTATTATTGCGGCTGGGATGAACGCGGAAGCGCCGTCAATCCTTGAGCCAATCAGCATTCCAATAATGACAATTGCAATCAGTGTTGTGAACCGCCTGGCTGAGGATGTGGCTGAGTTGAAAACGCCTGTAAAAAAGTTGTTAAGGATATCCACAGTCGTCTTATTGCATTCCAAAGTATATATGTATATAACCTACTGATAGCCGGCTATCATATTGGCTGCACGCTGTTTTGGTTTGTTTGCGTTGCTGCCGTGTCCTAAAGCAATAGAAAAAGGAACATGAACCCAAAAAGCAATGCTATTGCAGCATCGGTATAGGCGTACGCAACTATCGCAAGAAGCACGGGAATCATTATTGCGGTTGGCAAAAACGATGCCGCGACGTGCTCAATCCTGGCGCCAATCAGCATGCCTATGATGACCAGCACAATCAGGAATGCGGCGAATTTTCTGACTGATGAAGTGACTGTATAGAAGAATCCCGTTATGACGTTGTGAATGTTAATCCCCCTTTGTTTTTTTAGATGGACAAAGTATAAAAATTGTTTTTTGGAATGTCCTGAATTGGGGGTGCTTGGAATAAGAATACTCTTGAAACTGCCGCAACCGCCCTCGCAAAACAGCAGGTCAAATTTAAATTGCCTTGTGTTATTTCCTATTAGTTGAGTAATATTAAGTAATGGCAAGTAATAATGTGATGAATTTTTTTTGGAAGTGAACAAAATGCCGAAAGCCACCAACTACACTGATGAGGAAATTTTGCTTGCATTGATCTGGTCTATGCCCAAAAAGATGACCAAGGGCCAGGTTGGCCGCATGTTGGGCATCAAGTCCGCAGGGCAGAAGCACTGGCGCGAGCGCTTTGAGAAGCTTGCCGCAAAAAAGTTGGTTTCAATAGAAGCTCTGGATGCGGGAGAGCTTTTCCACGGCTCGCCAATACTCAAGTATTACCTTTCAGAGAAGAACCTGGAAGAGATTTGGCGCCATTATTTCATCCACTATGACGAGCGCCACTGCCTGGTCAACGACCCGTTTCTGACTCCGTTCTCAGCAGGGCTGTGGAATGTGACCAGTTCAATGGAGTTTTCAAAGCTCGTAGGCTCGAAGTTCAACTACTACTTCATTTGCGCAAAGAACGAAGCTAACCCGATTAACCCCTTGGTGCGGATTAAGTCCGTAAGCAAGGAGAAAATATGGAAAATCATGGATGCGGTGCTTTCAATAGGCTGGAAGACTGAGGCGTACCGACGCAAGCCCGTGCTTATGGACACGTTATGTGTCGAGCAGAAGAAGGTGTTCAAAATCGTGGACTCGCTTTACGAGAAGCAGGCTGCGGCGCACCCTGCTGATTTCAAGAAGTATTCTGCGATGTTTGAAAAGCACTTCAAGTACTATCTCTAGGTCGGGACTAAAGGCATTTGCAGTTGCTTTCTTCTTATTTTTTATCGCTTTTTGGCGCTCTTATTTTGTGCGACCCTATTGCGCCCTCGATAATTTTGATGGTGTATGCTAAAAGCAACGGGCCTATGACGAATCCGAATATTCCAAAAACCATGATTCCTCCAAGCATCCCGATGAGCATGATGAATGGGTGGATATGCGACCGTTTGCCCACGAATCGCGTATACAGGAAGTATTCCACTCCTACCATGAGCACCAGGCCGGTTATCACAACGCCCCACATTGTAGCGTACTGGTTTATTGAGAAGTAATAGAGTGCCAGCGGTATCCAGACCAGTTCGGGGCCGACGCTTGGCGCGAAGGCCAGCATGAATACCAGTACCGCAAAAATAATGCTTGCCTGCACGCCTGCCAAGTAAAAGCCCGCGAATGCTATGATGCCCTCAAGGATGGATATTAGGGTATTTCCGAGAAGGATTGCGTCCGCAGTGTGCCCGAGGTCGGAAAACATCTTGTCCTTGTTCTTGGAGGGAATGTATTTTTTCATGTGCACCTTCAGTTCCTCCCAATTGCACAACAGGTAGAAAATGCCGTTCAAAGTTATGACTACGCCAATGACAAAGTTCGGGATGGCGCGGATTGTGGAGTTGACTGCGTTGTCCAACGTCAGTCCAATCCATGCTTTGAGTCCAACAGTGTCTACGTTCAGGCTTTGCAAGAGCGGCTGGGTCACGAACGCGTTGATTATGTTGGAGACGCCCTGGCCGTTGGCGGTGTCGCCAAGGTCGTTTAGTATCTGCAGGGAAATCAGGCCGATTGGCACTATGATTGTCAGTGTTGTGATTATGATGCATAGCCATGCAGCCAGCGTGTTGCCAAAGCGTGGCGCGAGCTTGAGAAACAATGGCCTGATGAGGTATGCCAGTATGTACGCGGAAATGATTGCGCCGACAAAAGGCAGCACCATGGACGCGGAAATGTAGATGAGCCCGATGACAACTGCCCAGAACAGGTAGTTACGAAGCTCAAGCCGGTGTAGCAAATTCATGTAAACGCACCTTTTTCTAGTCTCAATTTGGCTCTGTCATTTCCCGGAAACCCGGTAGCATTGGTCGCCGATTCTTGGGGGAACTCTGCAAACCATAGCTTAATTATGATATAGCCTACTATTATATTAGTAACATATTACTTTTATAACATGTTAAGACATTCGTATTAGCGGATGTTGGGTTTTGGTAAGGGGTTGGTAAGCATGGATAATGTTCAGTATCGAAAGCTAATTTTCAGTTCATTTTTATTCGTTCTTTTCATGTCGCAGGCAGTCGTCGCTTTAACTGCAATAAAAGTGGACTTGGGCTCTGTTGATGATTTTGCAATATTGTCAAAAGCGCAAATCACGGACATTCCCACATCCAATGTGACTGGAGATGTAGGTGCAAGCCCAATCAACGGTGCGTCAATCCATTTAACATGCGCAGAAGTGGATGGGACCGTATATGCCGTTGATGCAACCGGTCCTGCACCATGCAGTGTAAATGACGCTTCATTGTTATCTACTGCAATTGGTGACATGGGAACTGCGTACACCAATGCTTCCGGTCAAACCGCTGGAGTTGGCGCTTTCTTGAATGTCGGAACCGGTACCCTTACCGACCAGACTCTTGTTCCTGGCGTTTATACTTGGGATACTGCAGTCACAATTCCAACTAATCTTACTCTTGACTGCCAAAGCGACGCAGATGCAGTTTTTGTCTTTCAGATAGCAGGAACTCTTACCATTGCCTCTGCCAAGCAGGTTGTTCTGATCAATAGCTGCCAGGCATCCAACATTTTCTGGGCAATAACCGGAGCAACAACTCTTGGAACTTACTCAACTTTTAATGGAAATATTTTGACTACCGGAACATCGTACATCGCATTGCAAACTGGCGCAACATTAAACGGAAGGGCATTGAGTGACGGCGAAGTCACGTTGGATGCTGCAACTGTGTCCGTGCCAGTTGAATCAACTGACATAATCTCGCCAGTAGTAACTTCAGTTAGCCCTGCTGCAAACGCATGGAACACTAACGTTACTCCGGCATTCACATTCAATTACACCGACGCTTCAAGCGCAACTGCATCCTGCACTTTGTTTGTGGCCGGAGTGCCTCGTGGAACAAACAGCTCGGTCATCAACAAGACCAATACGATCATAACTTCCAATTCTTCGTTAAGCCAGGGCAGCAACAGCTGGAACGTGAACTGCACGGACCTTTCAGGCAACTCTGGAGTATCCGTTTCAAGAGCAGTCAACATCGATACGGGCACGCCGATAGTGAGTTCTGTAAGCCCCGCAACAAACGTGTGGACTACAACTGCTGCTCCTGCATTCACTTTCAATTACGCCGATGCGTTGAGCTCAACTTCATCCTGTACTCTTTTCGTGGCTGGAGCGCCTATGGGTACTAATAGTTCAGCAGTCAACAACACAACCACCACCATCACTGCCAACGCTTCCTTGAGCCAGGGAAGCAACAGCTGGTATGTAAACTGCTCTGACCTTGCGGGCAACTCAGGAGCATCCACTGCAAGAGTTATCAAGGTTGATACGAGTAATCCGGCAGTACTTTCCGTAAGCCCCGCAACAAACGTGTGGACTGCCAGTGCTACTCCTGCATTCACTTTCAACTACACTGATGTCGCAAGTGCAACTGCGTCTTGTACATTGTTCGTGGCCGGAGTGCCTAGGGGCACAAACGCCCTTGTTGCCAACAGCACAAACACTGCAATTACTGCCAATGCTTCTTTGAGCCAGGGCAGCAATAGTTGGAACGTGAACTGCACGGACCTTTCAGGCAACTCTGGAGTCTCTGCTTCGAGAGCAGTCATCATTGATACTGTTGCGCCAGTAGTAACTTCAGTAAGCCCCGCAACCAGCACTTGGAGCACCAGTGCTACTCCTGCATTTACATTCAACTACACTGACGCGTTATCTTCAACTGCGTCGTGTACTTTGTTCGCAGCCGGAGTGCCAGTAGGCGCGAATAGTTCAGTCATCAACAGGACCAATACTGCCATCACTGCCAATGCTTCTTTGAGCCAGGGCAGCAACAGCTGGTATGTGAATTGTACTGATCTTGCAGGAAATGTGGGCAATGCCACTGCCAGAACTGTTTTGGTGGATTCAGTCAAACCCGTTTCATCAATCAACAACATCAACGGAGTGAACAATACCAACAGCACCAACAACGCAACGCTGACAATCAACTTTACTGCCAGTGATACCAACATAAAGAACTGGACTTTGTCAGTGTACAATTCCACATGGGGATTAAAGCAGAGCTGGACTGAAAATACTGCCAATATTTCCTCAATAAAAACGTACACTGCGGTTACAAACGGCACTTACCGCGTAAACCTGTCTGTGTGGGACAACGCAACCAACGTCAACACCACCACGTTTTCGGTAATAGTTGACCAGGCTGCTCCGGCTGTCAACAGAATATCCACCAGCAGCGTAACCAACAGCAGCGCAACCTTACTGTCAATGCAACCGACGCGTCCGGGATACGCAACTGCACTTACACTGGCGCTGGAAGCGGCAGCCTGGCTGCAAGCGGCGGACTATACACTGCCAGCCTGACTGGCTTGACTGCAAGCACTGCGTATACTGCGACTGTCATTTGTTATGACAAGGTGGGCTATGCAGCAAGCAACTCTACTAACTTTACAACTGCCAGTTCTACTGCGCAATCCGCTGTGGACCTTGGCGAGGCTGGAGATTTCGTCATCCTGGCAAAAACCGGCGTCTCAACAACCGGAACAACCGCGATTGTTGGAAACATCGGAGTAAGCCCAGCAGCTGCAACGTACATAACCGGGTTCGGGCTGATACTTGATGCAACCAACCAGTTTTCAACCTCGTCCTTGGTTACTGGAAATGTTTATGCAGCAGACTATTCTGCACCAACCCCGTCCGACATGACTACTGCCATTGCTGACATGCAAACTGCATACACTGATGCAGCTGGACGCACTTTGCCGGACTATACTGAACTTGGCGCAGGCAACATCGGCGGCATGACGCTCGCACCTGGTCTTTACAAGTGGGGCACCGGCGTGACGATACCAACAGATGTCACACTCTCCGGAAACTCCACTGACGTGTGGATATTCCAAATAGCAGGAACGCTCACAACCAGCACCGGTACGCAGGTAATCCTTGCTGACGGCGCACTGCCAAGTAACATCTTCTGGCAAGTCGCCGGGCAGACTACGCTTGGAACGTACTCTACGTTCAAGGGAACCATCCTTGACCAGACGGCTATTGTGGAAAACACCGGCGCAACATTAGTTGGAAGGGCTTTGGCGCAGTCTGCAGTGACGTTGGATTCCAACAGCGTCTCGCTTGATGCGGCCGACCCGTCGATGTCCATAGGCACAATTTCAAATGCAACTTCTTCGAACGTGACATTCACAGTCATTGCAAACGGGACTGGCACTGCAGTTCGATACGTGTCACTTAACATCTACGACAACGCAACACCGTCAAACCTAGTCCGCTCGTCGGTCTACAACGCATCTTCTGGTCTGAACACCGCAAACTGCACCGTACAGAACGTGACCAATGTAACATGCACTGTGAACCCATTCATCGGTGGAGGCGACTTCCTGTTGAACGTAACTACAACTGATGCAGCAGGGTTGACTGGAAGCAGCGTGCAGTACTTTAGCCTGAACACGACAATCGGAAATTCATCCGACATCAACACTACCTTGACCAATGTCGAGGTCACTGTAGATGGGGTGAATGAAACCGCAGGGATGCCGGTAAGCGGCGCCTACTATGTAAACGTCACCTCGGAAGGGTTGCCCGTGCTTAGTTTCAACTACAACTTCACTGCAAGTCCGCTGAACTTCAGCGCATTGAACATAAGCAATGGAAACCGTTCGGGTGCGTATTATCAGGTAGTCTGGGGTGTGAACTCAACAGGCGGTCAAGTCGGCACTAGGACGTTCTACCTCTACAATGTAAGTACTGGTTACAATGGGATTTGCGTGCAAAATATTGAGAATGCGTCAATCCCATCTGCAGGTTGCAACGGCGCAAACGAGTTTTCCGTAACGTGCAATGGTGCTACAGATAGCAACGGCGTGTCTTGCTTCAAAAGCGATTCAGACACGACACTGACCATCTTTGGATTGCAGCACTCTGGCGTAATACAATACACTGTGCCAGCAGCCTCGACATCTCAATCATCAGGCAGTGGGTATGGTGGAGCCGTCGCTAGTGGAACGCAGTCCTCAACTACTCAATCATTGTATTCCGTTGATGTTGGAAATGGAAGGACCTGTGTTGTTTCAATAGCGCGGGAGATTTCAAGCTCAACCAGCTTCTCTACAGTCACAACAACACTCAAGAATCCTGGCAGCTATGACTGCACGATGTCAGACTTTGCGTTCACTGACACGATACCAACAGGGTTTGCTGCAATAGCGGATATAACCTTCAACCCTGCATATGCAAGAACTGTCGGCAGAAATGCAACGTTTGAGTTCTCGTCATTCTCAAGCGGAGAAACCAAAACACTTGTATATTCAGTTAACAAACGTGTTTCCCCATCAGTGCTTGACGCCTTTAGCACCTATTCAATGGCAGGCAATGTGCAAGCTGCAGTATCCACTCCAAGTCCGGTGATATCGCCAACGCCTGTAACGCAAACACCGACGGCAAAACCAACTGTGTCTCCTACAGCTTCACCGACGCCTGTCATTGCACAAGGACTTGCTGTGGCCGGAACCGCTGGCGGTGTCACGGACGTAATTTTGTTCGTGCTTGCAATCGCCTTGCTAGGCGCAGGGTATTGGTACTTGATTCGAAAGAAGAGCAAGAAACATTCAGTAGATTAAGGGGGCGCATGTATTATGGCAAAGGAAAAAAACAGTCGAATATTGGATAAGGATTTCGAAGCAGGAATCACAGACAAAGCAGACGAGATTCAGGCAGAGTTGCGCAGCGACATTCGCAAGGCCCAGAAGATTGTACAGGAAGACATCAACAAAGCCCAGAAATACGTGTACGAAAAGAACGACGAAGTTGAAGCCATGATAAGGGAACACCCCAAGTCATTTGTGCTTGGATCGTTTCTCG
>JBAZHM010000037.1:0-1303 GCA_041652355.1 Candidatus Micrarchaeia archaeon
CCCAAATAAAAGAAAGAGTATACAAAAATAATAATGCTGGTTTTAAGGAATTTTCAACCGGTTTTTTGTGATTTCTATGGATTTTCAGCAAGTTGGCCCCTGCACTAGGCAGGCAAAGCCTGAAGGCAAGATGAATGTGCCAGTCAGGGCGTACGGAAACGATGCAATTTTTGATAAGATGTGCTCAGACCGCACCCTGCAACAGGCAGCAAACGTAGCCACGCTTCCGGGAGTTCTTGATGCAGTAATGGTAATGCCCGATGGCCACGAAGGCTATGGTTTTCCAATAGGCGGAGTAGCCGGGTTTGACTTGGAAGAAGGAGTAGTGTCGCCAGGTGGTGTTGGCTACGACATAAATTGCGGAATCCGCCTGATTCGCACGAACATGACTGAAAAGGACGTCAAGCCAAAAATCAACGAGCTGGTGCAGGCGCTTTTTGCAAACATTCCCAGCGGAGTCGGAAGCAAAAGCAAGACCCGTTTGGACACTGCGGAACTAGGCAAGGCGGTTACCGAAGGAGTTGACTGGTGCATCGGAAAAGGATATGCCGTTGATACTGATAAGGAGCACTGCGAAGAAAACGGCAGATTTGAAGGCGCTGATTTTTCCAAAGTCTCGGACATGGCAAAAAAGCGAGGAGCCCCGCAGTTTGGAACCCTTGGAAGCGGGAACCACTTTTTAGAAGTGCAACGAGTCGAGAAAGTATTTGATGCAGAAAAGGCAAAGGCGTTTGGGATAACTGGAGAAGGCCAGATTACTGTGATGATTCACTCCGGCTCGCGCGGCCTTGGTCACCAAGTTTGCGACGACTACCTGCGCACTATGCTTCCAGCAGCAAAGGCAAAATACGGCCTTGACCTTGCTGACCGCGAGCTTTGCTGTGCGCCAATCCAGAGTCCTGAGGCGCAGGACTACTTGGGTGCGATGAAGTGCGCAGTCAATTTCGCATTCAACAACCGTCAGGTCATGACCCACCTTGCACGCCAGACATTTGCTCAGGTCTTTGGCGGCAAGTGGGAAAACTACGACATGGGCTTAGTCTACGACGTTTGCCACAACATTGCCAAGTTCGAGGAGTATGAAGTCGAAGGCCAGAGGCGCAAGGTGTGCGTGCACCGCAAGGGCGCAACACGCGCTTTATGGAAAGGAAACCCGTTGATTCCGCAAGCCTACCGCTCAGTAGGCCAGCCGGTTATTATTCCCGGTTCAATGAATTCTGCATCCTATTTGCTTTGCGGTGCCGATGGCAGCAAAAAGACTTTTGGAAGCTCCTGCCACGGCGCAGGCCGCATCATGAGTAGG
>JBAZHM010000037.1:1313-10227 GCA_041652355.1 Candidatus Micrarchaeia archaeon
TTCAGTTCCTCAAAGATACTCGCGGAGATGGAGAAAGCCGGAGTAAGCATCAAGGTTGCAGAATCCGAACTTGTCTCTGAGGAGTACGGCGGCGCTTACAAAGACATTGACGCAGTAGTGGATTCCGTCTCGCAGGCAGGCATCAGCACAATAGTTGCAAAGATGGTTCCGCTTGGAGTAATAAAAGGCTGATTTTCTTGGCGTTCAATCGCAACCAGCTCATCTTGCGCTTGCAGGAGCTTGGCCTTCCAAAAGGAAAGTACGTGCTCTTGGCTGGTGGTGCGATGGTGATGCACGGTCTGCGTGAACAGACCAACGACCTGGACATACTAGTCGCGCTTGATGTTTTCGAAGCCCTTGGAAGCAAGCACGGTTTTGTGGAGCCAAAGGGCGGGAAGCCGAAGTTTGTTGACCTTGGGCCTGATGTCGAGCTGTCAGGCAATTCGGACAATGCGTTTCCAACAGACTCCATAGCAAGGGCGGTTCAAATTGATGGGATTTGCGTCCAGCCTTTGGAGGATATTCTGGACTTTAAAAAAAAGTTGAATCGGCCTAAGGACCTGAACGATATTTTGATTTTAGAAGCTGAAACTAACAGACGCGCTGTGGAATCTGCGCGTTCACGTCTGCCCTAATCCAAACAGTTTTTCCTGCAACGTAGGTGAGAGCATGTCGCGATTCGCAACCGCAACAATTACTTGGCATAGCCCTGTTGAAACTGGTTTATCCTTAAGGCCAAGCTTAACAAGCCGTTGTTTAAGCCGATTTTTAACTTCCTCTGTCTCATGCGTCAAGTGTTCCTTAACATCTAAAGGTAATTCTCTGCAATTCAAGTGTTTCAGGCCAGTAATATTTACGTTATAAAAAAGGTTAAGCATGTCCTTGGTAAAAATATCATCCGAAAGATAACCTTTAAGGATAACTTCTTTTTTTGTCATCGAGCCGATTTTTTGATATTCCTCAAACTCACTTTCAATCTTCTTTTCAGCGCATTTTTTTGCAGTATCCTTCGGTTTTGTCATCTGTTGTTTTTGTTCCTCTATTTTCAGCCGGTAATTTTTCCAACGGTCAATAAGCTGGCTTGGTTCTTCTGATGTATGTATTAGGCATATTAGGTGTTCAAGGTCAGCAAGGCAATGCTTGCCTGAAAGTCCATGGTGTTTTGCAATGCGGAAAAAAGACGCCACGTGGTCTTTCCCGCCTATTGTGGGCCATGGCTTTTGCATTTTTTTCTGTTCGGTGGGATTTTGTTCTAAAACCATCAGCTACAACTCAAGAAAAAAAAGATTAAATAAAAAAAGTTAATTAAACTGCCTATATTTTTTTGTTCAGCAGTTATCCAATTTTTTCTTTAGTTCTGCAATTTCCTCATGCAGCTTGCGGTTCTTCTTAAGCGGGTCGTTGAACGCTTCCTTCTCAAGCTCGTCTAGTCTTGCCTTGATGCTGTTCTTCTTCCGAGTTAAATCCGATTTTGACATTCCCATGTAAATCTCACCTTTGTTGAAAAATGCTATGCAATGATTTACCCTGCTAGGCTGTATATTTGTTTTGGGAAGAAGGCAAAAGAAGATGAACCTCGCTTGAGTATTGTTCTACATGGTAAAATTAGCTGCAAAAGCAGCACCAAGCTTGATTGCAAAGGCCGTTGAAGCCCAAAGGGACTACTTTGCATCCGGAGCAACAGCGCCAGTTGAATTTCGCCTCTTGCAGTTGCGCAAGCTCAAGTCCGCATTGGAAAAGTTCCAGCCCCAGCTTGAAGCCGCGCTCTTTGCCGACTTGCACAAATCTTCTTCCGAAGCGTTCCTTACGGAATTTTATCCGTGCTTTGAAGAGCTGAAGTTCTTTGAGAAGAATTTGAAGAACTTGGCGCGGCCAAGGAAAGTCCCATCTCCAATTTTGTTCCCACTATCCTCTTGTTCAATCCATTCAAAGCCTCGCGGGGTCGCGCTCATCCTTTCTCCCTGGAATTATCCAGTCAACCTTACTATAATGCCGCTGATTGGCGCGATTGCAGCGGGCAATTGTGCGATAATAAAACCATCGTCCTCTTCTTCCAGCACTTCCAAAGTACTTGCAAAAATGCTTGCAAGCTGCTTTGATGAAAAGTTTGTTTTGGTTGTTCAAGGCGATTCAAAGGCCGCAGAGGCACTTCTTGATTATCAATTCGACTACATCTTTTTCACCGGAAGCCCCGCTGTTGGAAAGTCCGTGATGGCAGCCGCTTCCAAGCACCTCACTCCGCTTACGCTTGAGCTTGGAGGAAAAAGCCCGTGCATAATTGACAAGGGCTGCGATGTTGAGAAAGCCGCATCACGAATAGTGTGGGGAAAATTTACCAATGCAGGGCAAACATGCATCGCGCCAGACTATGTCCTTGTGCATAAGGCGGTTGAAGTGGAATTAATTGCAGCGCTTGCAAGAAAAATCACGGATTTTTTTGGCCCAGAATCTCAAAAGGCAACTGATTATTGCCGCATTATCAACCAAAAGCACTTCGAGCGTCTCTGTGGCTACTTGAAGGAAGGAAAAGTTGTTTTTGGCGGAATAGCAAATCCGAAAGAAAAATATCTTTCTCCGACGCTGCTTGTTGACATCTTGCCGGGTGCTAAAGTCATGGGTGAGGAAATCTTCGGACCCATCTTGCCAGTCATTCCGGTTTCCTCAATGGACGAGGCGATTGCATTCGTAAACAAAAAGCCCAAGCCGCTTGCGCTTTATGTTTTTTCCAACTTGAACAAAACCGTTGAGAATGTTCTTTTTTCCACCAGCTCGGGCGGAGCGTGCGTCAATGATGTCCTATTGCACGTAAGCACTTCCGAACTGCCTTTTGGCGGAGTTGGCAGCAGCGGGTTTGGAAAGTACCACGGCAAAGCTTCGTTCGAGGCGTTCTCGAACGCAAGAAGCGTATTTTCGCAGACCAACCTCTTTGACTTGCGTCAGCGGTACCCGCCTTACGACAAGAAGTTCATCGGGTTTGTGAAGCGGTTCGGTAAAATTTAAGCGTGATTTCATGTCAAAAGACTCCGTCAAAACAGCACTTTCTGTAATTGAACGCTGTAGCAAGGCAATCATCGGCTCAGTTGACGCGGACGGTTACCCGAATGTCAAGGCAATGCTCAAGCCTCGTGAGTACGATGGTGTGAAGACGTTCTATTTCACCACTAACACTTCCTCGATGCGCGTCGCGCAATACCGCAAGAACCCGAAGGCGTCAATCTACTTCTTCGACGAGCGTTTCTTCAAAGGAGTCCTGCTCAAAGGAAAGATGTCCGTGCATACTGACGCCGCGACTAAGAAGCGGATTTGGAGAGAAGGCGACGAGATGTACTATCCGAAGGGCGTTTCAGACCCGGACTATTGCGTGCTCAAGTTCAGCACAGAGTCCGGCAGGCTGTATGAGAATTTCAGCTCAAAAGACTTCGACGTCTGAGCTAATAGTCGTAAAAGTGCAAGTTTTGCCTCGTGCATAGTTATATATTTACCTATTACTCTATTACATTGCTAATGCATTATTATCTTAATAGTACGATAGCAATTCGGTGGAAGAAAATTGGTTGGTTTTTGATTCAACAGGTTGCCCTTGTTAAACGAATCAAGGGCTTTTGGCTTACGCTCCTTTGAGAAGAAAATAAAGGGGATTGAAGAAGACAAAACAAAATGGGAACCAAAAAATGAACTGAGTGGGGGAAGGGGGTATACGGCAAAACTCATAGAGATAAACTCCGTAAAGACTCGTTTTAGCTAGAATGCCCTCATCCACTATCTCGATGCAATGCAACTTCACACGATTATTCGATAAAAATACGATTACCACAAGTCCATCAAGGCTGGCGAACACATCAAGTGGTATAAGGATAAAAGAAAGGCAATAGGGATTGCAAACGTAAATCCCCAAGGGGGCGAAAACATGAGGAAAGCCTACAAAAAGAACGGCTACGACTTTGAGGATCTCATAATAGACGAACTTGAGGGGGACTAAAGTCGGAAAGAATTAGTATGGTGGGAAGTGGAATAGTGCCCAAAGGCAAGGCACTATCTCGGATGCCTTTGTAACTGGCATCGGACGCGGACTGACCTTCAAGGCAAGAGGGTTGGTTTACGGGGGTTGGCAAGAATACCCTGCAACCCCTGCACTTTCGCCATGTTGGCAATTTGAATTTAAGGAAGATGATTTTATGGCAATATATTTTGAAGTTGGCGCGGTTGCTGTTGCAATATTCATGCTTTACCTATTTTTCAGGTTCCTGTTCAACCCATTGCACATCATTGCAAATTCAATTTTAGGCATAGTACTTTTCGTCCTAATGAATACTATTTTCGGAGCAGGCATACCCATAACTTTACTTAGCGTAGGTGTCGTTGCGATAGGTGGGATATTGGGAGCAATACTCGTCTTTTTGCTTCACGTTACCGGACTGGGGTTCTAGGAACCGGTTTGTTATTTTTTCTTAGTTATTAACTTCCGGTCGCATATTGTTACCATGACAAAAAAGAGAGATAATCAATTGGTTTGGGTGGCGATAGTCGTTGCCTGCATAATATTCCTTTGTTTAGTTTTCCTAGGCAACAAAACAACCGGCCAGCAGGCAAGCTACCCGATAGATTCCACCGTCTTTACAACACTTGACCGTGCAATTGTTCCTGTTCCCGTGCCTTCTGCTTCGCCCAAGCTTGCTCCCAATGATATTTCCAATTTCTCAAAGTATGGTTATGGTGCGTGGCAATTTGGCAACGGACAAGGCTATGAGAAAAGGCTTGACTTGATGCCTGCCTCTTACGCAAATGCTTCTGCCACAACTTCAGCAAACTCTGCGAATCTCTTGCGTTTCTTTGCAATCACAGACATACACATAACTGACAAGGAATCGCCTGCACAGGCAATCTTTTTTGGAATCAAAGCCGGCATCATCTCAAGTTATTCGCCAGCAATGCTATATTCAACCCAGACTCTTGATGCCACAGTTCAGACGATTAATGCACTCAACAGGAAGAAACCATTTGATTTCGGCATCTCTTTGGGTGATGCAACCAACAGCGACCAGTACAACGAGCTGAGGTGGTACATCGACGTGCTTGATGGCAAGACAGTAAATCCCGATTCAGGCGCAAAGGACGACCCGGTTTCCGGTCCCCTGAACGATTATCAGGATGAATTCAAAGCTGCAGGTCTTGACAAATCAATCAACTGGTACCAAACACTTGGCAACCACGACCATTACTGGATGGGCATACAGCCCCAGGATGATTATATCAAGGCGGCCATGGTGGGCGACAAGATACTCAACATGGGCAACGCGATTTCCGACCCTATTGGAGTAAAGAGCCGCGGTTTCTACATGGGAGCAGTTGACGGTAGCACGCCTTACGGTAACATCATCGGCGCGGGCCTTGTAAAGGACTTTGCGCAACCGCCGACAATACCTGCTGCTGACCCGGCACGACGCATGAGCGAAAGGCAGGAGTGGATAGGCCAGTTCTTCAACTCATCCTCGAGTCCAACTGGACACGGCTTCAGCCAATCCAACACCGAAACAGGTTTCGCCTGCTATTCTTTCGAGCCAAAGTCAGACATCCCAATCAAGGTAATCGTGCTTGACGATACTGACTCCAACGACGGCCCTGCAGCCAATGGCTACGGTCGCGGCATGCTTGACAAGCAGCGTTACGAATGGCTCGTAAGCGAACTTGAAAAGGGACAGGCTGATGGTCAGCTCATGATTATCGCTGCTCACATCCCGATTGGAATCGAATGGGGTACCGGTTTACTTGGTTCCATGGCATCCTGGAGTGCTAATGCATATGTGACCGAGAAAGAGCTGATTGCCAAACTGCACACTTACCCGAACCTTATACTGTGGGCAGCTGGCCACCGCCACCTCAACACAGTGACTGCGCTCAAGTCTCCTGACCCCTCAAGGCCTGAATTGGGATTCTGGGAAGTCGAGACCTCGTCACTGCGTGAGTTTCCCCGGCAGTTCCGCACTTTTGACATCGTGCGAAACAGCGACAACACAATCTCGATTTTTGCAACTGATGTTGACTCTGCTGTAAAGGAGGGTTCTCCTGCTGACACGGCGCGTTCCTACGCCATCGCTGCTCACGAGGCATTCAACCTTACGATGCAGAATCGTTCCTACAATGCCGAGCTAGTCAAGCAGCTGAGCCCCCAGATGCAGGACAAAATAAGGAACGTTGGGACACAGACCGAAAAATAGGGAATGTAGTTTTTCTCTCTGAAAACGATGCCGTAATTTTAGTCTCACAGCGAATACATGACGCTGATTAGTATTGTTAAAAACGCCGCAGTAAAGCCAACCATCCACAGTCTGGACAAGTATATCCTGCCTTCCTCGGAGTTCTTGCAGTTGTATACTTTGAAGAAGTAGTATCCTACGATAGCGTTTGAACCCAGCATCAAAAGCAAGTATTTCCAGCCAAACCAGCCGATTATGACTGGAACAAACGTTCCGCATGCGTACAGAAGAAATATTCCTCCAGCTATCTGCAACGCCTTGGCCTTTCCAAAGCGCACTGCGATGGAATTCGAATTCCTTTTCTTGTCGCCTTTGAGGTCCAAAGCGCTTGCGGAAACCTCGACACCAAAATTTGCCAGGCCGCAAAGCACAGCTACGAACATAACCAGCGTTCCAATCTTGGCGTTGACTGAGAATGCAGCAAACAAAAACACCGCGCCAATGCACGTTGAGACAAGCAGGTTGCCGATAATGAGGATGCCTTTGAGTTTCCAGTTGTAAAGAAAAGCAATAACCCAAATCATGACGCAGGTTGCAAAGGCATATGTGCCAAGGACCGCTGAGGATGCAAATCCCAGGATGGAAAGCAAGACACCAAGCCCGATGGCTTCAGGCTTGGAGACTTCACCCGTCACCAGGGGCCGGTTGATTCTGTTTGCCCTGTCAACTTGGATGTCAAAATAATCATTGAACACAGTAGCTGCTGATGAGATGAACAACCCCGTAAAGTATCCTAGCACTGCCTCCTTCAAGGGAGGAAGAGCGCCAAGTGCGACTGCTTGGCCTATTGTAACAGCAAAACCTGCAAGCAATACTTCGGGCCGCATCAGCTTCAAGTATGCGTTTATTTTTTTCATTGTCAAACCCATTTACTCCGAGGGGATTGAAAGCCACCGAAGGGATTTGAACCCTCGACCTATTGCTTACAAGGCAATCGCACTACCAGGCTGTGCTACGGTGGCGTAAAAAAAGGGGTGTTGGTTGTATCAGAAAAATTGTTCAGTTCAATGTTTAAGTTACCTACGCTGGCAAGCTTAGGCAGTGTGCGGCTGCCTTGTTGGAAAGAGTTTTTCATGCAGTGTCGGGGATTTTTCAAGAATCTCATTTCGGAAGGCTACTATTGCTATTACTCGTTCGGCACTGATGTTTGGCCTGAGGCCGTGCTTTGACATCGCAGCTAAGATAAGTGGGCCGATCTTCGGATCATTTTCAATAAGTTCGTTGTTTGTTGGCATTACACCGCCGCTAGTCAAGGACTCGGTGTACATCATCAATATGTCGCCTGGCAGGCTGACTTTTTTGTCTGGTTTATGCTCGCGTTTTCTCATTTCATTAACCAGCTGTGGAAGGGTCATTCCCTCGCATCTTTCCAGCAGGGTTATCTTTTCGTTCTTTTGCTTTGCATTTTCGGGATTCGTTTCAGCGTTCGCGTCTTTTTTTAAGTACTCGATGAGCCTGGGCGTGAAGTTTTGTATCCCGTTGCTAGTTCGTGCAATTCTCACAATATCCTTGAGGACCTCAAGGCCTTTTTCGCCGTGCAATCCCTGGTGTTCTGCAAACCGTCCGAAAGCGCCAATGGGTTCCTTGGTCCCGTAATTGGTTTTCCACGGGTGTTGGCAAAAACCTATCTGGCGGGTTTGGTCGGATTCTCTCTCCATGAATTCATTTTCCGCGTTCGTGGTTAATAGTATGTTCCACGTTCTTGATTTCCCACGTCAAACGATGTAAAGCATTATATACTTCTTGTCAAATATACTTTACATATGGCTTTGGCCGGGCGCAACGCGGAAACACGCTGCAATGGTCTCTGCCCAAGCTCAACCCACAGGTGATTGATGTGATAGCGAATCCGGAATGGTTTTCCCCTAGGCGTTTCGGCTGGGGACTTGGAATAAGAAAGATTGAAGGCGCGGCATACATAGCAATAGTCGCCGGCCTTGCAGCAGGTTCGTATTACTTGCCCGTTGACCTTTCAATCAAGGCAATAATCTCAACTGCAATCATCGGCATCGCGGCAATCGACTTTCTTGATACCATGGCCAAAGTATATTCCAAGATTGACGAGCGACAGCAGAAGCACGAACTTGTTGCCGAGCGCAACGCGTCATTTGTCGCAATTGCAGCGATAATCGCCTACGGTGCGTATTTGGGCTACACCTTGCCTGAAGCAGAATACTCCAGCAGGTTCCTCCCGCTTGCAGGAATCATGGTTGCAATGGCCCTTGCAAAAGGCGCGACGTTGCTTTACATGGAAAAGGAACGCTAAGGGCGTGTATAGGGTGTGGAAGCAGGTGCTTTGATAATGAAAAACAAAATCAGGGAATTTCGCGCAAGAACCAAGATGACCCAGGATGAGCTTGCGGACAAGGCCAAAGTGTCAAGGCAGACCATCAACGCTATTGAAAACGACAAGTATGACCCGTCATTGCCATTGGCGTTTTCTCTTGCAAAGGCGTTCAAGGTCAGGATTGAAGAACTGTTCGTGCCTTGAGCATTACCTAGTTTTCAAGGCCAGTTTTCCCAATTTCTTTTTCCTTCCTTTTTAGCCCTCTCGGCTTTGCGTCAAAATGGTTTGAGGGTTACTTTGCCTTCAAACCAGGCAGTGTTCATTTGACGCAGATTATGTAGGATCAAACGAGTTAACTCTTCATTTTCTTTGC
>JBAZHM010000038.1:0-10179 GCA_041652355.1 Candidatus Micrarchaeia archaeon
GTACCTGTCCAGCTATCCTGCATTTCTACATTAGGGTATCCGAAACCAAGGTGCTTTCCGAGGAAGTGACCACGAGTGTCAACGTTGAACATGTGCATGGGCCGAGTCTTGTTTGTATAATTGTCCTTAGGACCCATGATGTTGCCGTCATCCATTACCGGGCCTTCCTTGTTGGTTGGCACGAACATTGGAACGTCGTAGTTTTCTGCGCTTTCCTGCTTTGCAGGAGCTCCTGACACTGACTTTGCAGCTGCGGATATGGAGTTGACTTTTTCCGAGTAGATGACTTTGTTGCTTCCAACCTTGTCCGCACTAACCGGGATTGGCCAGGATGACGAGCCGTTGTAGATGTATTTTATCTCGGCCGGAGTGCCAATAGCGCCTTTTGCCTGTGAAAGGTTCATCAATGCCATAATGTTGCTACACCAAAAATGCCATGTAAACTGCGTAAAGCAGGCTGCCGAAAGCCACGATGTAAACTGCGCTGTCTGAAAGCCCGAATGGCTTGCCCATACAATGCTCACTGAAACTTTCGGCATTGGTAGGCGTGTCTGCAGTATCAAGGACGTGGCAAAGCCCCGCATCTTCTGCTGCCATGACTATCTGCACGGGCAGTGGCGCGTAATGGAACTTTACCTTGTCTGTGTATGGGTTTTCCTCGGACATGTTCATCGCCTAATCTACTGTCATGATTGTGCGGTTTACACCGAACACCAAGCTTCCGAAGCGGATGCCTTCTGACATCATGCGGAAGCGTCCTGCAAGCGCAAACATCAAAAGCGACCCTACGGGAAACACTGTGAACGTGAATATTGCTGCTGCAAGCCAGAAGAAGAAAAGCGCCCACGCGACTTTTTCCTGGCGCCAGCAATCTATGTATTCCATTACATAGCCGTAGCGCGTGTTGGTGCGCATGACTGGATGCACGTCTGGGCCTACTTCACAGCCTGCAGTGGTCATTGTGGTGCGCGGCTCTGGAATCGGGCCATTCGCGGGCTTGCTTTGCTTTGACCGTGCCTCTTTCGAGTATGCCTCATGGTACGCCTCTTCCTGGATTCCCGGAGCTATTGGCGCCTTGCCGTATCCTGCAGGGTCGCCATGGCCGAAAGGGGCTTTTTGTCCGGGTGTGTGTACCGAGATCATTTTTTTGCACCAAATAAACATCTAACTTATGTTGCCTCGTAGAGCATACGCTGTTTCCAGTTGTTGCTTACGTAGAAGTCCTGCCACACGTAGCGGCCGTATGCGAATCCGGATGCGAGCGCAAATGCGCCTGCTACGAAGACGTTGCGCGGGATAAGAACAATTGCCATTATTGCAAGAAAGATTGCAGCGGCCTTTGCTACCTGCCATTCTTTGTAGATTCCGATTGATTCGTTGAGGTAGTCCTGCCTGCGCTTGATGTGCATTACCGAGTGCCCGTGGGTATCAGTAGGTACGAACATTGGTATGTGGTTCCAGCCGCGCTTTGGCACGGTCTCGTCCACAGTCTGGGTGTGCCCGTTTGTGAGCATTTCCCTGCGAGCCTTTGAAAGTGAATAGTCTTTTGCCATAGTCAACAAATCCCCCTCGATTTGCGTAACTAACTTAGGAACGACGAAATATATAAACTGTTCGGTAGTAACAAACATTAATATCTGATAGACAAATGACGATGTAAAGAAACGTCTAGAAAGATTAGTTCGACAAAAGACGTATTCTTGATGTTTTTGCCTCTGCAAGCGCTGGGGGCGGATTAATAATTTTCCCCTCCCCACAACCCTACTATGGCACACGCAAACCCTGCTAAACCACGGATATTGGAAGGAAAACCAGTTGCTGACGCTATGCTTGCTGCAGTGGCAGCCAAGGTTGCAGCCTTAAAGGAAAAGCCATCACTTGCAGTAATCATTGCAGCAGGAAACCCCGCATCCGAGCTTTATGTTGCAAAAAAGCAGGAAGCCTGCAAAAAAGTAGGCGTGCGCTCGCTTCGCTTTGACGTGCCTGCAACGTGCACCACCCAGGAAATTCTTGCAATCATCAAAAAGCTCAACGCCGACCCCAAAGTTGACGGCATCCTAGTGCAGCTTCCTCTTCCAAGCCAAGTTGACGAAGACGCAGTAATCGAGGCTATTGACCCGCAAAAAGACGTTGACGGTTTTCATCCCATTAACTTGGGCAGGCTTTCGCGGGGAGACGAAAAGCGCGCGATGCTGTCTGCCACGCCAAAAGGCATCATCACGCTTTTGGACTCCATTGGCTTTGAGGCAAGCGGAAAAATCTGCGCAGTTGTGGGCACAAGCAACATAGTAGGAAAGCCAGTTGCATACATGCTGATGAACAGAAAGGCCACAGTAATCACTGCAAACAGCAAGACAAAAGACCTTGGCGCAATAACCCGGCAAGCGGACCTTATTGTGGTTGGAGTTGGAAAGCCCGGGCTGGTAAAAGCGGACATGGTAAAGCAGGGCGCAATAGTAGTTGACGTTGGAACAACCAAGCTTGCAAGCGGAAAAACCGTTGGCGATGTTGACTTTGCCGAAGTTGCACCCAAAACAAACGCAATCACGCCCGTTCCAAAGGGAGTGGGGCCGATGACTATTGCAAGCCTTTTGGACAACACGCTCATCGCATACGAACGCAGAAGAAAATAGGTTGAGCAAAACGCATGCCTTCCTTTTACAAGCAAAAAATACGCACACTAATGCGAAAGCTCAGGCAAGAGCACCCTGCACTTGAAAGAAAGGCAAAGAGTGCAAAAATAACAGAAATGCTGGTTGCAACGAAAGAGTGGCAGCAAGCAAAGACAATCCTGCTTTACTATCCAAAAGACGGCGAAGTTGACACCAAAGAAGCGATTGACGCTGGCCTTTCCAAAAAAAAGATGGTCTGCCTCCCGTCAACGGATAAAAAATCAGGCACCATTACTGCTTACAAAATAACTTGCTTGGAAAACCTGCAAACAGCCGCTTTTGGGATACCCGAGCCGAAAAAAGAGCAGGAAAATGAAATCGCACCAGAAAAAATTGATTTGATCATCGTGCCGGGGATAGCGTTCGACGTGCATGCAAACCGTGTTGGCCACGGGCACGGGTACTACGACAAGTTTCTTGCAGCTGCAAATAACGCAAAAAAAGTTGCACTGGCATTTGACTTCCAGGTAGTGCCGGAAAAAATCGTGTGCGAGTCCCATGACGTCACAGTTGACCAGATAATAACCGAGAAAAGGCACATAGTTTCAAAGAAATAGCAAAAGACAGATAGGACAAATCTGAACAGGCAAATACCAATGGACAAAATCCGCGTAATAGTATTGGCATCAGGACGGGGCAGCGACTTTGAGTCAATCGCCCTTGCTGCAAACAAAGGCAAGATTGCAGCGCAAGTAGTGTGCATGATTACTGACAACCCGCAGGCTGGTGCGATTGCAAAAGCAGCATCGCTTAATGTGCCATCCAAGATTGTAGATTACGCCAAATTTCCAAACCGAGCAGAGTACGAAAAGGAATTGCTGAAAGCAGTCAGCTCCTTTGCGCCGGACCTGATTGTTCTTGCAGGATATATGAAAATAATGCGCTCAAAAGAGCTTTTGGAAAAATACGCAGGCAAAATCATCAACATACACCCGTCGCTTTTGCCAAAATACGCCGGGGCGCACGGCCAAGAGGATGCGTTCAAGGCAGGGGAAAAAGTATCCGGATATACAATACACTTTGTTGACGCAAGCTTGGATGGCGGGCCAATCATTTTGCAGGAAAAAGTTGACATTTCAAACTGCAAGACCGCAGACGAAGTTGCTGCAAAAATCCTTGCACGCGAGCACAACGGCCTTCCAAAAGTTGTTGGCATGTTTGCGCAAGGAAAATTTGAAATCAAAGGAAAAACAGTAAAGTATACTCAAAACGATTAACGCAGGTATCAACCAATGGACAACAGCAGGCTTGACTTTTCAGAAACAGTCCAGATCATAGTGTCAGCATTGGGCATTGCGCTGGCATTTTCCTACGTCTGGAAGGACCAATCGTTTATCGACATCCTGTTCACGGTTGGCACCGCTTTTGTGCTGCACGAGCTTGGCCACCGTTACATGGCAATAAAGTACGGCGCGCATGCCCGATACCAGATGTGGACCATCGGGCTTGTGGCGTGCGTAATACTTGCGGTTGCATTTGATTTTGTGTTTGCAGCACCAGGCGCGGTTTACATTTACGGACGCGAGCTTACAAGGCAGCAAAGCGGAAAAGTTGCGCTTGCAGGCCCGGCAGTAAACCTCGGCCTTTGCCTGCTGTTCTACTTTGGCGCACTGACATTCACTGCAGCAGGAAGCCTCTTTTTGATAGGCGCAAGGGTAAACGCGTTCCTTGCGGCATTCAACCTAATTCCCATGGACCCTTTTGACGGCGCAAAAGTGATGCGCTGGAACAATACTGCATGGGCAGCTGCATTTGTCGTGTCCGCAATGCTGGTAATCATGATTTGAGCAGGTGGCTTTTGTTGACGCGGTTTGAAAAATTGACCTGGACGGAATTTGACGACGCGTGCAAAAAGATTGCCCGTTTTGCAAGAAAAAAACAAGAAGAAGGAACGAAAATAACCGAAGTCTATGGAATTCCGCGCGGAGGCCTTGGCATGGCGCTTCGCATCTCGCACCTTTTGGACATTCCGCTGATAGTTGACGAGGGCAAAATCAGCAAGCACACGCTGGTAGTTGATGAAATCTGCGACACTGGAAAAACCCTTGAGGAATTCGCAAGGCTGCACAAAGAAAACTTCGCGCTGGTTGCCACAATCTACCACAAAGAAGGCGCGTCGTACACCCCCGACTTTTACCTCAAGCTCAAGACGGACAAGTGGGTGCTGTTTCCTTGGGAAACTGCAAAGACAACGTGGATGGAAGACGAATAATCAATCACTTTCCACGCCATAGTCTTGCGGATTGGTTGTGTTTGACAAAGCGTAAAGGCCTTCGGAAAACAGAAAGGAAAAAGAGTTGTTTTGGGAATCCAAGCCGAGCCCAAACCCGGGTTTTGCGCAATCAAGTGCATCGATAGCCGAGTCGTTTCCTTTATACTTGACTTTGAGCATTGACTGGCCGGAATCAAAAGACAGCATGCTTGAAAAGAACGCAGGGCCAGCCAAAGCAGAATAGGTAATTTTGCTTTTTGACCCTTCACAACCCACCCAAAGCGACGGGACAAACCCCCGCTTTGCTGACGCGTCATAGGAAACTGCAGCCCACAGCTCAAGCTTTCTTGAAGCATCCTCAACTATTTGCGCGGGCGTGGCGCCTTTTGCGCTTGCAAGAACACGCAAAAACGATTGCCGCAAGTTGGCTTCAAAAAAACGCGAGCGCGAAAAGGAAATATAATCCGCAGCAGTGTCCGCTTCCTTGAAAGCATGGGATGTAGAGTACGCCGAGGCTTTCAATAGGAACGGAATTGCAAGAACCAAAAGCATGAGGCCTAAAAATCCGCGCATAAGCAAACTACCCCGATATGCCGGCATAAAAAACAGCCAAAAACGACTCGCCATCGCTAGGTGTGATTACGCGGTTGGTTGAGATGAAAAACTCCGGAGCCTGCGCATGAAAAACATCCGAAAGCGCAATGCGGTTTCCGTCCGGACAGGATAAAAAAAACTCGGTGCTTGGAAATGCGTCTGTTGCAGGCTTGACGAATTCGCGCAACTTTACCTGCCCACCTGCGCTTGTGCAGGCGCCTTGCAGCAAGTCCGGCTTTTGTGAAAGCGCAAACGACATATCTTCCAGGCTTGTTGAAAGCGCTATTGATTCCATTGAAACGGTCGGCCCTGCCTGAGCAGTAAAAAACACAATGAGAACCGCACATGCTATTGCAAAAATAACAGCATCTACAAGCATCCACACGCCCTTCATCTGCACACACCAACAACTTCTATCCGGCCTGCGGTGTTTGTGACAATGCGGTTTACGCAGGATGTGCCATACCCTAAAACTGCCGGTGCATTCGGCTGGAGCGCGTAAAGCACACCCGCTGCACATGATGAAAGGCCGCCATCACATGACCAAACTTGCTTTTCAGAATCTAAAAATGCCTTCAGCACAGCATCGGACTGCACTGCATGCGCCCGAAAAGACCAGGCCTGCCCGTGAACGGATTGCATGAGAAAGGCAAGGCAAAGAAGCACCAGCGAAAACGCCAAGATTGCCTCGATAACGGAAAACCCGCGATGCGAGGAAAATAAAAACATCATGCGGTTGGGACACCTTCCGACAGGTCGCTTACAACAGCGGATTCGCCACCGGAAATTTTTACAGGGCAGTCAAGCAAATATTGCCCGAAAACAATCTTGCCTGATGAAAAGCCCTGTTGGAATGCAAAGGACGGGCTTGAAGTTGACGAGCGGATTGAATAGCTTCCAATTGACACGCAAGTCATGCTTGCATCAGAAAGGGCGGCAACCGGTGCAAGGCCGTTTGAACTTACGCTTGAGAACGCACTTTTGCAGCTGCTGACAAGAATAAGCGCAACTGCAGCATAAGCTGCAAAAACTAAAAGCGATTCCAAAACCGCTTGCCCGCGCAAAGGCATCTAATGCAACTCCATCCTGCAGCCGGGCTGCAAGTAAGCGCGATAGCTGCAATTTTTCAAGCACGAACCGTAAAGGGAGCAATCCGTTGCAACAGGAATGCTGATGTTGCTTCCGGTTTTTCTTGAAAGCAAAATTTCTATTGCACCGCTTTCTGAAAGCAGCACTTTCCCCCCATCGCAAAGCTGCACGCTCCCGGCATATTCCGAACCCGCGCCAGTTGCCTTGGCAAGCCTGGCTGCGGCATGAAGCGATGACGCCGCACGCCTGCACTGTGCCACCTTCTGCGCATCGTAAGCTAGGTCGTATACAAAAGAATACGCAGGTGAAAGAAGCGCAATCAAAAGAACCGAAGCAGCAAGCACTATCATTGAATCTAAAACTGCCTGGCCGCGCTTGCTGCATTTCATTGACAACACCCTTTTGCCAAAACGGCAATCCGCCACAGAAGCGCGTTATGGCTCAAAGCTAGTCTCATTCAATAGGTCTACTGCCCGTTGTGAGGTGTGGTTGAGCTGCCCGGAAAAATCTGACGCGGTGCCGCGCACTTGGCCAAGAAACGCTATGGCAAGCGCGACCAGCACGCCGATTATCAAAAGCATCTCAACTGAAACCTGCCCTTTTTGGTCCATATCACTAAACCTGCCTGCGCGCAGACAATAATCTGGCGTGTAACTATGCTAAACGCAAAGTTGCCTGCTGCACTAGGCTTATTTATTCCCAGATTGAGTAAATGTCTTGATGAAACTTTCGCCAATTTTGATTGCCGTTGCGCTTCTTTTGGTGCTGCCGCTAGCGCAGGCTTACACCGACCACTCGCTTTCGGTAATCGTGTCAGTAAAAAAAGACGGCACCGCCCACGTGCGTGAAAAAACCATATTCTACGTGGACACGGATGCTGAAGTGCAGGCCTTCAAGGATAACCTCAAGCTTGGAAAGAGCACGCTTATTGCGTGGAAAAAATTCTCCGACAACATCCGCTACCATATAGGCGGGATACAAAGCCCGGTTGAGAACCTTTCAATTACAGCTGGGCCCGAATACGACATCAAGCAGAACGCGCGTTCAGTCACGCTTGACTACGATTTGGTGGACCGGTTTGTCGAAGGCGAAAAAGTCGGAAGCAGGACAACAACATTCATGCTAAATGAAGAAATCCTCGGATTTGACAAGTCCGAAACCAGGCAGACCATACTTGGAAGCAACGTCTATTTTACAATACAAATCCCAACAGGCGCAACCATAATAAAAAAGGACGGTTCCCCGCTTATCGGGCCGTCTCCATACATATACGATACCACCAACAGGACGATTACCTGGATGGGACCAAGCACCGGAAAGTGGCTGCTTGGATTTGAAATGGAAGAGCCGCTAAGCAATGAAGTGTACAGTTTCTTTTCAAACGCGTATACAACGGCAATCGGGCTTGTGCCCCTGGCGCTTTTGCTTATTTCTGCAGCGTTCATAGTAACGATGCTTGTGAAGCTGCGAAAAGCCTAAGCGCGCTTTTCCTGCGTCGGCATCTTTCCGTAAGCGTCCTCTATTGCGGCGATTTCTTCCTTTTCCAAGGCAAAGCCATTCGCCTGGTCTTTTGAAATGTACGGCAGGATATCTTTTCTTGCGCGTTTTGAGGAGGTGTGCACAATTGCACCGGCCTTTGCGCCTGCGGACTTGAGTGCCGCGCGCGTTCCGCGCGATGATGACATCTTGGAAAGCCTGGATGGAAAACCGTATTTTACAAACTTGAAATACTTTGCGTTCTTGGAAAGTGCCGTGCCGGTAAGGGCGATTGCGCGCGCGTATTTCCAGAAAGAATAGTCGTTTGACTTTCGCACATGACCTAAGAATACGTCGGACTTTGAAAGCGCATCCATTGCAGCTGCGACTTCCTCGGGGTTTTCATATTCTATTGGCACGTTCTCGCAAAGCCATGCAATGATAAAGGAAATTTCTTCGTCAACACCGTCTGCAGACTTCATGGCCTCTGCAAATGACTCTGCCTTTAGCACCTTGCGAACCAAATCAAACATCCCTGACTCGCGCTCCCGCATCCCATAGCCGGATTTTCCTTGGTGCGACTGCAAGTCAATTATTGCAGCGCGCATGTCGCCCGAGCTTGCCTTTGCTATCTCGTCAGAATACTCGCCATCGGGAAGGCCCTCTGATTTTGCAATCTTCCGCAATGCCGCACCGATTGACCTTGAATTTAGCTTTTTCAGCTCAACTGGCTTTGTAAGAAACCGCAAAGGCTTTACCGCGTCATCCCACGCGTCGTTTGCAATGAATATTATAGGCTGGCTGGACTCCTTTGCCAATGTTGCAAGGGCAGATGCGCTTCCGCGGTCCGATGTCGAGCCAATCTCGTCAATTATCAGAAGCCTTCGAAAGCCAAAAAGCGAGCCGTAATTTGCTGATGCGCCAAGCACTTCTTTTATATCAGAAGCTGAACGGAGCCTTGAAGCGTCAGACTCCACTATTTCCCAGCCCATTTGAACTGCAAGGGCCCGTGCAATCGCAGTCTTTCCAGTTCCTGGCGGGCCGGAAATTAAAAGCGGCTTTTCTTTCGTGCCGTTTTCTATGCTTGACGCCCATTTGAGGATTTCCTGCTTTGCATCGTCGTTGCCGATAAAATCCGCAACGGTCCTTGGCGAGTACTTGAGCGTCCAGAGCATAGCAATGACCAAAACACTTCGCAGACGCGAAATGGAAAAATAAAGGTAAGAAAAAAAGGGACGGAAAACAATAAAATGGAAAACAAGGCCTTTTTGGGCCCCTGTGCCAAGTCTATTTTTTCTTTGCTGGTTTCTTCTTTGCGACAGCCTTCTTTGCAACTACTTTCTTTTTTGCAGCTGGCTTTGCGCCGCACGTGCATCCGCATCCACAGTTCATTCTCTTCACCCCTTGTAAGGTATTATTGCATCTTGGACTATTAAAAACGGTTAAAACGCTTCCCAAGCATTATTTGTATCCGCATGCTCAACTAATACTCATGCGTTAATGCCTCAGTAGCTCAGCCTGGGAGAGCGTTCGGCTGAAGACCGATGTGTCGGGTGTTCAAATCACCCCTGGGGCATTTCTTTTTCAAATTTTTCAAGAATGTGTTTAGTATCATCATTTGTCCTGATTTTTGGATTTGAACCAAATCTCAGGAAAAATAAGTATTTTATCTCCTTTTTCGGAATTGGAACTCCTCTTGCATGGACAAGGCAAACAGTATGAAAATCTCTATACTGCGTACCATTTGGTAAAACGTGAATGCTGCCCTGATACCTAAATAAAAAACGCACATTATCCGCACACAGACCAGTTTCTTCCCTTAACTCACGGATAGCTGCATGGATTCGTGATTCCTTTGAATGCGCACCCCCGCCTGGAAGCGAAAATATTTTTCTTTTCTGAGCCGTAAGTAGGATCCCTTGTTTTGTGACTACTATAGCTGTACCTCTGCGCCTAATTTGCGTTGCATCATGTTCAGGCGTTTTTTTGAATTGAATAAGAAACTTTGAAAGAATATCCATAGACAAATATGCCTTCAATGGCGATTTGAACGTTTGCTTCCTTACCCGGAAGCATATTTTTTCACCACCCCAGAGCAGACCAGAAACAATTAATTGCTGAAATGCCTGATGTTAA